>JBJOIR010000004.1:0-64671 GCA_046047055.1 Pseudomonadota bacterium
CTGCCGAGTCGCTTATGCAGGTCAAGTGCCCGACACCCATTGGGATGCCACCCCCATGCCCAAGCGCGTGTCGTTTTGGAAAGAAGCCATTGAATACGGCGAGCCGCAAGTCATTGTGGCCACCGATGGCTCTGAAATTGTTGGCTTTGTGGGGTTTGACCGATCACGAGATCCAAAGTCTAAAAACACCACCGGTGAAATTTGGGCCATTTACGCCGCACCCGAGCGTTTGGGCCAAGGCGTGGGCTTGGCCCTGTGGGACGCTGCGCGCGAAGGCTTGGAAGACGAAGGGTGCACCGAAGTGACGGTGTGGTTGCCTTTGTTGCATGAAAAAACCTTGCGCTTTCACGATCTCGCCGGCTTCAAGCGTGAGATGAACACCGCGCGCACCGTGCCGCTGGGCGGCGTGAAAGTGGAAGAAGTGCGATTGAAACGCAAACTGGCTTGAGGCCAAACTCGCCTGATCTCATCTTCAACTGACACCGGTCACCGCATGCCCATGGGCCACTTGGGAGCGCGTATTTTGTTGGCCCCCATGGAGGGGCTGCTTGACCACACCTTGCGCGACATGCTCACGCGGGTGGGGGGTGTCGATTTGTGTGTCTCCGAGTTCATTCGCGTGACCAATACCGTGTTGCCTCGGCGGGCCTTTATTCGCGTGGCCCCCGAATTGCTGAACCAAAGTCGCACGGTGGCGGGGGTGCCGGTCAGGGTGCAGTTATTGGGGTCTGACCCCGATATGTTGGCAGCCAATGCGGCGGCTTTGGCCGCACTGGCCCCGGCGGGCATTGATCTGAATTTTGGCTGTCCGGCCAAAACCGTGAACCAGCACCGAGGGGGTGCCGTGTTGTTGGACGAACCCGAATTGGTGGGGCAAATTGTGGCCGCGGTGCGCCGCGCTGTGCCTGCGCACATTCCGGTGTCGGCCAAGATGCGGCTAGGCTACAACGATGACTTGCGTGCCGAAGAATGTGCCATGGCCATTGAGGCGGCAGGCGCCAGTGATTTGGTCGTGCACGCCCGAACCAAGGCGCATGGTTACAGGCCTCCCGCTTATTGGGAGCGCATCGCCGATTTGCGCCAGCGCGTGCGCCTGCCCATCGTGGCCAATGGCGAAATCTGGACCTTGGCAGACGCACTGCGTTGCCGAGAAGTGACTGGCTGTGATCGCTTGATGATTGGGCGCGGCATGGTGGCCGACCCGGGCTTGGCTTTGTCGATTGCGCAGCACGATGCTTTGGCGCATTCAGGCGCCATGAACAGCGCGGTGGCATGGAGCCAGATCTTGCACCTGATGCGTTTGTTTTGGCAGGGCATTGCGCTGCGGGTTGCCCCCAGACACCGTGCAGGGCGACTCAAACAATGGCTGAACTATTTGCGTCGGGTCTATCCCGAAGCGCAAGAGGCGTTTGACCAATTGCGTTTGCTGCATGACCCCGCAAAAATCGACCAATGGCTGGCCGCTCAGTTACCAGCCTGAGAGCCGACTGATGAACGGCCCAAGTGGGTGGCCACTTCCTCGCGCAGATGGGCCAATTGGGGAGCCAATACTTGGTAGGCCGCCCGCACCTCTGAAGCTGCACCGGCTTTGCTGAGGTGCTCCACCTGCACCACCAATTCCACCAGCGGGTCCACGCAAAACACAGGGGCGAACCCTTTCAATTGGTGCAGTAAAAAATTGACACTTTGCACATCGCCAGCCTCCAAGTGAGCGGCAATGCGGGGCAGGTCATCCCCCAAAGTTTGGTGCAACGTGTGGAGCAAAGTCCGCACGCCAGCTTCGTCGCCAATGAAGTCCATGGCCCGTTCAACAGACAAATATTGGGGCGCAGGTGATATGTTCATGGGGCGTTCTTTGGGGGCAGATTTTCAAAAGGATGACGTCGTGTCCAGCAAAGCGACCAAGCCCATCTCGGGCTCAAAGCGTTTGTTCTTGAACATCAGCCGGGTGGGGCCCGGAAACGCCCGCTGCTGGACCGAGTGGCGGGGGTCGCCGGGGTAGCAAATGGTGCGAATGCCATCGTGGTCAAACGGCTCTGGCTCAACGATGGGCGGCTGGCGACTTTGGGCTTCGGTCAAAGCACTGGCGGTGTCCGCGTGTCGGGCCAGTTGAACCAAGCCCATGATTTGCGGTGGGGCCAACTCGATGTGGTGCGCCCAATAACGCTCCAGCGCTTCGCGTGGGGTGATCCACAGGGCCTCGGTGGTCTCGTGGTTGTCGTGTTCGGCGGTTTGGCCTTCTGGAACACGCGCAATAAAAAACCGGGTGTCAAAACGTTTGCTGGTCACCGAGGCTTGGCGCGGCGTGATCCAGCGTGTCCAGGGGACCAGGTGTTGCGTGTCCAACTGCATGGACAGCGAGGCCATGGCTTCTGCCCAACTGAGGCCTTGGTCCAAAGCGTTTTGCAAGGCTTGCAAGTGGCTGCTGCTGGCCGATGCTTGACCTAACAAAATGCGGCATTCCTCAAAGGCTTCACGCATCGCCGCCACAAACAAACCGGCGGCTTGGTGTACGCCCAACTCGGGTTCGGACAGGCGGTGGTGCAGGGTGTCCGCGTCTTGGCTCAGACACTGGAGCAAGCCTGGATGTTGGTCGGCTGCATCCAGTTTGCCGCCTGGAAACACATATGCGCCGCCCAACACATTAGAGGCTTGGTGCCGCTTGAGCAACAACACTTGCAGCCCATGCGGGCTGTCACGCAGCAAAACCACTGAGGCCGAATCCAGCGGTGGGGTGGTGATGATCTCGGTGTTGAGTTCCATGTGGGGCTGTCAATCTTGCAACACCAAGGCGGTGTTGTCTGTTTTAAAGTGGGGTGTTATTTCAGTGATCGCCAGATTAGCAGATGAGTCCATCTGGACCTGTCGCCCACGCCACCCCATTGCATGAGGAAAAAACATGAGCATCGATTTCAAAGGACGTGTCGCCATCGTCACCGGGGCAGGCGGCGGTTTGGGCAAACAGCACGCCTTGGCGCTCGCCGCTCGGGGCGCCAAAGTGGTTGTCAACGATTTGGGTGGTGATGTGCATGGTGTGGGCGGTTCCGTGTCGGCCGCGCAAGCGGTGGTGGACGAAATCCGCGCGGCAGGGGGTGAGGCCATGGCCAATGGGGCTTCTGTGACCGACTTTGAAGCCGTGAAAGCCATGGTGCAACAGACGGTGGATGCTTGGGGTCGGGTGGACATTTTGGTCAACAACGCTGGCATTTTGCGCGACAAGAGTTTTGCCAAGATGGCGCTGGCCGACTTCAAGTTGGTGATGGATGTGCATGTCATGGGGGCCTTCCATTGCACACAGGCGGTGTGGCCCATCATGCAAGCGCAAAACTACGGCCGCATTGTCATGACCACATCGTCCAGCGGGCTGTATGGCAACTTTGGCCAAGCCAATTACGGTGCCGCCAAGATGGCCTTGGCGGGCATGATGCAAACCCTCTCGATCGAAGGTGAAAAACACCACATCCGTGTGAACTGCTTGGCACCCACGGCGGCCACGCGCATGACCGAGGGGCTGATGCCCGAGCAGGTGTTGCAGGCCTTGGAGCCGAGTGCGGTGGTGCCCGCCATGCTGCTCATGGCCAGCGAAGAGGCGCCCAACCGAACCATCATGTGTGCAGGGGCGGGCAGCTTTGAGGTGGCCCACATTACCCTGACGCAAGGGGTGCATTTGGGCACGGGCCCCGATGTGCCCGAGCGACTGGCCGCTGCGCTGGCGCAAGTCATGGACCGGCAGGGCGAGTCCGTGCCGCGTTCGGGCTCGGAGCAAGGTGCGCTGGAAGTCGGCAAGGCCATGAAGGCGCACGGCATCGCTTAAACGAGAAAAGTCGCCATGCTTTTTGGCATGGCGACGGGTGTTACTGGCTGGGGTGCTCTGCTTCAGGCTCAGCGTAAATGCGTCCGCCAAATTTCAAGGCCGAATGTGCCCGCCTGGACTGCAGCAAGGGGTAGAACATTTGGTGGTACCAGCGTTCTTGGCCAAACAACTGGTCATCGATCAGGCCAACCCGGGCCGGATATTGGCGCGTGATGTGGGCGCTGCCGAACAAAATATCCCAAAAGAAGAGCAAGTTCCCGAAGTTGCCTTTGTAATGACCCACACCATCTTGGTTGGTGATGGCGTGGTGCGCCCAGTGTGTGGCGGGCGTTGAGATGGTTCGCTCCAACAGCCACATCACCGGGTGCAGTGCCCGGATGCGGTAAAGCGGTTCGTCCCAGCGCCAGGCGCAATGGGCGCCCAAAATCACAAACAACTTCACCGCGATGTAAAGGGCGTAGACCAAACCGCCAAAGCCCAGATACAACAAGGCACCTGCAAACCACAGGCCGGGCATCATCAGGTAATAGAAGAAATTGTTTCTGAAAGTCACTCGGATGCTCATGTATTCCGCCGAATGGTGGGCACGGTGCAAGGGCCACAACAAGGGCGAATGTGACAAGCGGTGCCACCAGTACTGGGTCATGTCATCAAAAATCAACAACAAGCCCACCATTCCCCACCACGGCAAATCAGCCAAGGCGCCCTTGAACTCAGGGAAAAAAGCATGGCCAAGCTTCGAGGTCGTCAAGATGGCCAACGGTTGCGTGACAGCCAAAACGCTCAAGAACATCAGCACCTCGAGCGTGGTGTCGTTGCGGGTGGCATTGACATTGTGTTTGTATCGCCGACTCACAAATTCCATCATGGCGAAACCCAAGATGGCGCTGAGCACCAGTGCATTTTGAATCTGCGTTGCTGTCATCAAGGGCTCTCCCGCGAAGGTGATGGGTTGTGCTGGCTGGCCAATTTCTGAAGCGCCAGCTTACCCATCTCCATCTGGTCGAACCATGCGGGTATGCCCGACAACGCACACCGCTTTTTCCGTCTGTCCGTGTCAACGGTTCGCGCCAAGCCCTTTGAAAACCACGATCGCACAGTCGTGGGCGAGTGAGACATGGGGTTGCACAAAGGATCAGGGAAATCCCTGATCAAATGTTCTATGAATAAGACCTGAATGTTCTATTGACAGGACATTAGGACTGTTTCACCATGCCGTCCATGTCTGCTCATTTGCCTTTGCCCAAGTACCACCAAATTTATTTGGTGCTGCGTGAGCAATTGCGCGAAGGGCGATTTGACGATGGCTTGCCAGGCGAGTTGGCCCTCATGGGGCAGTTTGGCGTGGCGCGCGTCACTGTGCGCAGGGCGCTGTCGCAGTTGGCTCATGAGGGCTTGATTCATCGCGAGCCAGGTCGAGGCACGCGTCCCGTCACCGCGCGCGCCCATGAGGTGCAAATGCAGGCCTCCACCATGGCCACTGGACAACAAGCGCGCCTCACGGGTTTGTTGGAAAACCTGGTCACCATGGGCTTGCGTACCAAGGTCAAGGTTTTGAGTGTGGAGCACATGCGGGCCCCTGTGGATGTGGCCGCCGCGCTGCAACTCAACAGCGCAGCCTTGGTACAAAAAGCCGAGCGCGTGCGCAGCACGCCCGAAGGTCCTTTGTCGCACATCACCACTTGGGTGCCTGATTCGATTTCGGCGGGCTTTGGCAAGCGCGAGTTGGCGCAAAAGCCCATCTTGGTCTTGCTCGAAGAGTCGGGCGTCAAGGTTGGTCGCGCTGAGCAAACCATTTCTGCCCGCTTGGCCGATGTCGGCATGGCACAACACCTGGATGTCTCTGTCGGATCGGCCTTGTTGGCGGTTCGGCGTTTGATTTATGACGAGGACGATCGTCCCGTCCAATGGCTGCATGGTTTGTACCGCCCGGACCGGTACGAATACCAGATGCAGTTATCCCGCGTTGGCAGTATTGATGCCAAGGTGTGGGTAAGCCAAGAGCTGTCCGCCAACTTTCATTGACCTACTTAAAGGATGTTCACATGACCTCACGTCGCACATTTATGGGCCAGTCCGCAGCAGCGGCATCGGCACTGGCATTTCCACTGGTGGGTGGCGCACAGCCCAAGCCCATCAAAGTGGGTGTTTTGCATCCTGTCACAGGTGCCTTGGCTTACTCGGGTCAGCAGTGCCGCTTGGGCGCATTGATGGCCATCGATGACATCAACAAAGCCGGGGGCATCAAGTCTTTGGGCGGCGCCAAAATTGAAGCCATGTTGGGTGACGCACAGTCCAGCCCACAAGCTGGCACCGCCGAAATCGAAAAAATGAACGAAGCGGGCGTGAGCGCGGTGGTCGGTGCTTTCGCATCGGCCATTTGCTTGGCCACGACACAAGCCGCTGCCAAATACAACTTGCCTCACGTGGTGGATGTCGGTGTGGCCGACCAAATCGTGGAACGCGGTCTGAAAAACACATTCCGATTTGGCCCAGGTTACAAAAAATGCGCTGAAGTCTCGGTGGCCAGTTTGCACGCTTTGAACACCGCCGCAGGCAAGCCGGCCCGCACCGTCATGATCGTGCACGAAGAGTCTTTGTTTGGAACGGGCACCGCCAACTTGCTGGCCAAAGAATTGCCTGGCTATGGCTACGAGGTGAAAGAAATCATCAAGCATGCCAACCCAACCCGTGACTTCAACAACATTGCACTGCGCATCAAGCAGGTCAACCCCGACATCTTGATTCCTGCCAACTACTACAACGAATATGCGTTGTTGGTGCGGACCTTGCAACAGCAACAAATTTCGCCCAAGGCCATCTACTCGGTGCTGGGTGGCGCGGCTTCTAGCTACAAGTTTGTCAAGGAATTCCCAGATGCGGCCAATGGCATCATCGATTGCAACCATTGGTTTAACCCCAAAGACAAGCGCTCTGCCGAACTCAAAAAGCGCACCGAGGCACAAGGTCAATTCTTCAGCTACGAAGTGTTCATGACCTACACCGCCATGATGCTGCTGGCCGACGCCATTGAACGTGCCAAGTCGCCAGACCGCGCAGCCATCATCGATGCGCTGGCTTCCAGCAAATTTGCCAACCACATCATGCCGTACGGTGCGACCAACTTTGTGAATGGTCAAAACATGGGCGCTCAGCCCTTGATGACTCAAGTGCAAAAAGGCGACATCAAGGTCATCGTGCCTCGCGATTACCGTGAAGTTGAGCCCATCTTCCCGCTCAAGGCCTGAGTTTTAGCGCCACAGGAAGCCCTCGATGCTTGACTTGAACATCCTGTTTCCTTCAGTGCTGAATGGCATCACAACGGGTGCCGTTTATGCCCTGATTGCGCTGGGACTGACGCTGATTTATGGCGTTTTGCACATCATCAATTTCGCGCACGGCGCGGCATTGATGGTGGCGCTGTATGGCGTTTACATGCTCAAGGAAAAGCTCGGGGTGGACCCCTACATGGCCTTGCCCATCATGGTGCCGGCCATGTTTGTGCTGGGCTATGCCTTGCAAAGGGGTGTCATCAACCGTGCGAGCCATGGCAAAGATGAAAACATCCTGTTGGTCACTTTGGGCTTGTCCATCGTGCTTGAAAACTTGGCGCTCTTGTTCTTCAAGTCCGATACACGCAGCATCGACACGACTTACACGCTGACCACACTTCAAATTGGACCGGCCTTCATTGCCTTGCCCAAGTTGGTGGCCTTTGTGGGTGCGTTGGTTGTCTCGGCCGTGTTGTTGTTGATTGTCCAAAAAACAGATTTGGGTCGCGCCATTCGCGCTGTTTCCAAAGAAAAGCAGGGCGCACGTTTGATGGGCATTGATGTGGACCATGTCTATGCCATGTGCTTTGGTCTGGGCTTGGCCAGTTTGGGAGCTGCGGCTTGCTTTTTGTTGCCCGCTTACTACGTGAACCCACAAGTGGGCAACGGCTTTGTGCTGGTGGCTTTCACCATTGTGGTGCTCGGCGGCATGGGCAGCTTTGCCGGAGCGTTGTTGGGCGGCTTGCTCATTGGCGTGGTGGAGTCTTTGGGTGGTTTGTTGCTGGGTGAGTCGCTCGGGCAGGTCGGTATTTTTGTCATCTTCATTGCGGTGCTGATGCTCAGACCGCAAGGATTTTTTGGAGCGAAGGCATGAAAGACTTTCGCCACATCGCACTGTTTGTTTTGCTGGTGGGGGCGGTGCCCCTGTTGACGCAATCGGGCGTGTTGCTCAACTTTGTCATGACCGCGCTGTATGCCTGTTTGCTCTCGCAAGCATGGAATGTGTTGGGCGGCTTTGGTGGACAGTTTTCGTTTGGCCATGCGCTGTTTTTTGGCACAGGGGCTTATGTGCAAGCCATCGCACAAATGCAGTGGGGCCTGAGCCCTTGGGTGGCGTTGCCACTGGCCATGGCCTTTGCCTCGGGGGTCGGTGCTTTTGTGGGGGCGGCCTCCTTTCGCTATGGCCTCAAGGGTTCCTATTTCGCTTTGGTGACATTGGCATTCGCAGAAGTGTTTCGCATCCTTGCCACCTCGGTCCCGTTCACCGGTGCTGGTGTGGGTTTGATGTTGCCGCTCAAAGAGTCGGCGGCCAACATGCAATTTGGCACTCGCGCTGGGTTCATTTGGCTGATGCTGGGTTTGGTGACTTTGGCGTTGTGCATCACCGCTTGGCTGCGCCAATCGCGCTTTGGTGCTTATTTGCAAGCGGTTCGCGACAACGAAGATGCGGCCCGCGCTATTGGGGTCAATCCCTTCAGCGTCAAACTCACCGCCACTGTTATTTCCGGCGGGCTCATGGGCGCTGGCGGGGCTTTTTATGTTCAGGTGTTTCAGTACATCGATCCGGGCATTGCCTTTGGTTCGCACACTTCGGTAGAGGCATTGGTCGGCGCGATTGTGGGGGGCTTGGGCACTTTGTGGGGACCCCTGTTGGGGGCGGTCAGCCTGCACATCTTGGCAGACCTCACGCGCAACTTGTTTGGCCAATTGCCTGGCATCAACATGGTCATTTACGGCGTTGTGTTGATCATCATCGTGATGTTCTTGCCGCGTGGCATTGCCGGGTTGGGCACCATCACACCCTTGCAATGGTGGCGAGGCAACAAACCCTCTGACGGAGACCAACCATGAGCGCTCTGTTGCAAGTTGAAGGTTTGGGCAAGTCGTTTGGCGGCTTGAAGGCGGTGCAAAACGTCAGCCTGTCAGTGACCGAGGGGCGTTTGAGTGCTTTGATCGGTCCCAACGGGGCGGGCAAGACCACTTTGTTTGCGCTCATGTCAGGTTTCCTGGCGCCCGATACCGGTCGTGTGGTGTTTGCGGGTCAAGACATCACAGGCCAGTCGCCGCACCTGAATGCGCGCATGGGGTTGACACGCACTTTCCAGATCGTGCAACCCTTTGCCGCACAGACCGTGCGAGAAAACATTGCCGTGGGTGCGCACCTGCATTTGCCGGGTCGCGCAGAAGCATTGGCGCAGGCTGAATCTGTGGCACAGCAAGTGGGGCTCGCATCCCAGTTAGACAAATTGGCCAGCGATTTGACTGTGGCCGGACGCAAGCGTTTGGAGTTGGCGCGTGCATTGGCCACGCGGCCACGCTTGCTGCTGCTTGACGAAGTGTTGGCCGGCTTGAACCCGCAAGAAATTGCCGAGATGATTCCGGTGGTTCAAGGCATTGCCCAAAGTGGTGTGACGGTCTTGATGATCGAGCACGTGATGCAGGCCGTGATGAGTTTGGCCGAAGAGGTCTGGGTCATTGCGCAAGGTCAATTGATTGCGCAAGGCAGCCCAACAGAAGTTACGCATGACCCCGCAGTGGTGGAAGCCTACTTGGGGCACGGCACGGCCAAACGGTTGCAAAAAGCGGGTGCACGTTTGCAGCCCGAAGTGGAGGTCCAGCCATGACCGCATTGCTCCATGTGCAAGGCCTGAAATCGGGCTATGGCGTTGTTGAGGTTTTGCGCGGCGTGGACTTGCAGGTCATGCCCGGCGAGTTGGTGGCATTGTTGGGCAGCAACGGGGCGGGTAAAACCACCCTCAATTTGACGCTCAGCGGGCTGGTCGGCACGCGCGCGGGTCGTGTTCAGTTTGATGGACACGACATCACCGGCTTGCATTCGCGCCAGGTGGTCACGCATGGTCTGATTCAGGTGCCGGAAGGGCGCAAAGTTTTTCCCAATTTGAGCGTGCACGAAAACTTGGAGTTGGGGGCCTTCACCCGAGGTCGTGAACGCAAGCAGCAAAACTTGGAGAAGGTCTATCAAACTTTCCCCAGATTAAAGGAACGCGTCAGCCAGTTGGCCGGAACGCTCAGTGGCGGCGAACAACAAATGCTGGCGATTGGTCGCGGCATGATGGCTGAACCTCGTTTGCTGATTTTGGACGAACCCTCCTTGGGTTTGTCTCCCTTGTTGGTCGAAGAAATGTTTGCCTTGATTGCACAACTGCGCAGCACAGGTTTGGCGGTGTTGCTGGTCGAGCAAAACGTCGGCCAATCGCTGGACATCGCAGACCGGGCCTATGTGATGGAAAACGGACTGATTCGATTTGCGGGCACGCCCGCTGATCTGCTGGCCAGTGACACCTTGCGGCAGGCTTATTTGGGCATGTGAACGGCGGTTCAGTGCGTTGTCCAGTGGCGTCCCTGATTCGATCATCCATGGGGGTAATTCAATTGACAAAGCAAAACTTCATGACACACCAAAAAATTGTATTGCGCAGATGGCTGAGTCTGAGTGCCGCCATTGCATTGTTGGGTCTGTGCTTTGGGGCTTGGGCTCAGGCACAGCCGCCCATCAAAATTTTGGTCGGTGCACCTGCAGGCGGAACCACCGACATCATGGCCCGCACATTGGCCCAAGCCATGGGCGCGCAACTTGGACGCACGGTGGTTGTCGAAAACAAACCTGGCGCTGGGGGTAACTTGGCCGCCGATGCGGTGGCCAAAGCGCCCGCCGATGGCAACACGTTGTTGATGAGTTTCACCAGCCACGCGATCAACGCTTCGCTTTACCCCAGTCTGCCTTTTGACCCGGTGAAGGACTTCACGCCTTTGACCATGGTCTCGACCTCACCCTCTGTGCTGGTGGCTCACCCCAAAGTGGCTGCCAACAACATCAAAGAATTGATTGCATTGGCCAAATCCAAACCGGGTCAGCTGAACTTTGCCATTGGCGCATTGGGTTCTTCGCTGCACATGGCCGGCGATGCGTTCAAGATGAAATCGGGGGTCTACATCGTCAATATTCCCTACCGGGGCACAGCACCGGCAGTGCAAGATGTGTTGGCCGGACAAGTGGAGTTGATGTTTGCTGCGGTGGGCAATGTGCAGACCCACCTCAAAGCCGGCAAGCTCAAGGCGCTGGGCGTGACCAGTGCGAAACGCTTGCCAGCATTTCCCGAGGTGGCCAGCATTGGCGAGACCTTGCCCGGTTTTGAGTCCAGTGCGTGGTTTGGTCTTTTTGGGCCTGGGCGCATGAGCCCCGAACTCACCAAGCGCATGGCCGATGCTGCCCGTGCAGCGGTGCAGTCGACGGAGGTCAAGAAGCGCATTGAAAACGAAGGCGCCACGCCGGTTGGCAACAACCCCGAAGAATTCGCGCGTTTCGTGGACAGCGAGATCGTGCGCTGGAGAGCCGTGGTGCAGTACGCCGGAGCCAAACCCGAATGACACGTCCGCCTGCACAAACTTTGGCGCAAAAACTGATCGCCCGTGCCGCTGGAGTGCAGCATGTTGCCGTGGGTGAGGTGGTCACGTGCGGGGTCGACTTGGCCATGTTTCACGACTCCTCGGGGCCTCGCCGACTGAAGCCCATGTTGGACGAGTTAGGTGCAGAAATTTGGGACAAAAACAAAGTGGTGCTGGTGTTGGACCACTATGTGCCGGCACAAGATGCCGATGCGCAACACATCGTGCAATTTGCCCGCGACACGGCAAAGCTGTGGCAGTTGCCCCACGTCATCGACAGTGAAGGCATTTGCCATGTGGTGTTGCCTGAGCGCGGCCACCTAAAACCCGGCATGTTTTGCGTGGGGGGAGATTCCCATTCGCCCACAGGCGGAGCTTTTGGTTGCTATATGTTTGGCATCGGGGCGACCGAAATGCTGGGGGTCTGTGTGACCGGCCAAATTTGGGTGCAGGTGCCGCGCACTTTGCAGATGCACTGGGCGGGCCGTTTGCAAAGAGGGGTTTCGGCCAAGGACATGATGCTGCACATGGTCGGGCGTTTGGGGATGAATGGCGGTCAATACCAAGCGGTGGAGTTCGCGGGGCCGGCAGTGCAGGCCTTGTCCATGGCCGAGCGCATGACGTTGTCCAACATGAGTGCTGAAATGGGCGCGCAAGTCGGCCTGATTGCTGCCGACGCGACCACCTTGCAACACCTGCATGGCATTGGCGTAGCGCCTGATCAACTGGCCGATGCCGAACAATGGTTCACCGATGCCGACGCTGATTTTGAGCAACACCGATTTGATGCCAGCACCTTGAGTCCCCAAGTGGCAGCCCCGCACAGTCCAGCCAACACCCGCGATGTTGCCGAGTTTGGTGATGTGGTTCCCAGCATTGCTTATATCGGTGCTTGCACAGGTGCCAAGCTGGAAGATTTGCGGGCGGCCGCATCGGTGCTCAAAGGCCAGCGGGTCGCTGCAGGCGTGTCACTCATGGTGGCGCCCGCCAGTGCGCGTGAGCAAGCGCAGGCCACCCAAGAGGGCGTGATGCAAATTCTGCAAGACGCAGGGGCCACCGTTTTGCCAAACAGCTGTGGTGCTTGTGCCGGTTATGGCGCAACCTTTCCTGAAGGTGCTACGGTCATCTCCAGCACGGCGCGTAACTTCAAAGGGCGCATGGGCCCCGCCAGTGTGAATGTTTATTTGGCGTCGCCCTACACCGTCGCTGCGTCAGCCTTGCGCGGTCGAATCAGCGATGCCCGCGAGGTGCTGGCATGAGTCAGCAAGCCATTTCAAACGCCCGTGTGTGGGCATTGGGTGCCGATATAGACACCGACGCCTTGGCCCCTGGTGCCTACATGAAGCACGGGCTCGAGGTCATTGGCTGGCACTGCCTTGAAGCGGTGCGAGGCGATTTTGCTTCTGGCGTGAAAGAGGGCGATGTGATCGTGGCCGGAGCCAACTTTGGCATTGGATCATCACGTGAACAGGCGGCCGGCGTGCTGCGTCACTTGGGCCTTTCGGCGGTGATTGCCCCTTCTTACAGCGGTTTATTTTTTCGCAACGCCTTCAATCTGGGTTTGCTCTTGCTCACGTGCTCTGCAGCCAACTCGATCGAAGAAGGTGAGCGGGTCGGGGTGTTGTTTGAAGGCGATACCCCATGGGTTGTGCGAGCCAACGGACAACGCTTGGCCTGTGCGCCAATACCCCCCTTTTTGATGGACATGGTGGAGGCAGGTGGCTTGCTGCCCCTGCTCAAACAAAGAAAGCAAGCATGAACTCGATGGATCCCGTAACCCTTGCCGTTTTGCGTGGCCGGCTGGAGCAAATTGCCGACGAGATGGATGCCACGCTTTACCGCAGTGCGTTCAACCCCATCATTGCCGAAGCCCATGACGCGTGTCATGGCCTCTACGACGCCCAGACAGGGGACACCCTGATTCAAGGCAAGTCGGGTTTGCCGGTGTTTGTGGGCGCCATGGCTTTTGCGGTCAGGGCTGCCATGAAAGTGGCCGCCACACGCGGCGGCATGCAGCCCGGTGATGTTTGGTTGTTCAATGACCCCTATGAAGGGGGCACCCACGCCAACGACTTCAAGTTGGTTAAACCCTGCTTTCGAGACGGCAAGCTTTACTGCTTTTTGGCATCGGCTGCGCACTGGCACGATGTTGGCGGTGCAGTGCCTGGCAACTACAACCCTGCGGCAACCGAGTGTTGGCAAGAGGCCGTGCAGATTCCGCCTGTGCGCATTTTGCGAGGCGGCGAGCTGGACGAAGACGTGTTGGCCATTTTGCGGGCCAACACGCGCCTGCCCGACAGCTTGTGGGGCGACCTGAACGGCCAGTTGGCCGCGCTTGATTTGGGGGCCCGCCGCTTAGATGGCCTGCTGGACGAATATGGCGACGCCAAAGTAGCGCAAGCCCTGGTGGAGCTGCGTACCCGCGCAGTGCGCTTGATGCGCTCACACATTGGCAGCTTGCCCGATGGCCGTTACAGCTTTGAAGATGTGCTGGACAACGACGGGGTGAAAGACGAACTGCTCACCATTGCCCTGGATATGACCGTCGCTGGCGACCGCTTGACGTTGGATTTTTCGCGTACCTCAGCGCAATGCGCGGGGCCCGTGAACATCTCTCGGGCGACGGCGGTAGCGGCTTGTTATGTGGCCTTGAAACACGTGTTTCCAGATGTTCCAGCCAATGCGGGTGTGCTGGATGCCGTCGACTTCGTGATTCCCGAAGGCTTGGTGATCAGCGCCTCACGGCCACGCCCTGTGGGGGGCTACACCGAAACCATTCTTCGCATGATCGATGTGATCTTCAGCGCGACGGCCCTGGCCGATCCGCAACGGGCTGTGGCCCATGCATACGGCACCATCAATGCGTTGTCGATTGCGGGTCACCGCACGGACGACAAACGCAAGGGACAGCGCTGGGTCATGTTCAGCTTTTTTGGCGGCGGGCATGGCGGGCACTCTGATGGCGACGGCTTGTCACACGGCAACGCTCCGATTTCGACAGCCACCATTCCTCCCATGGAAATATTGGAGGCAGCCTACCCTGTGCGATTCACACAGTGGGCATTGCGTCCCGGCTCAGGCGGTGACGGCCAACACCGTGGGGGTCTGGGTGCGATTTATGAAATCGAATTGTTGGAAGACAGCGCAGAGGCCTTTATTTTTGGCGAGCGTGGCAAGTCGGCACCCAAAGGCATACATGGCGGTGAGGCCGCTCTCCCGAATGTGTTTGAGTATTGCCAAAACGGTGAGTGGAAAACACCATCGATGGTCTCCAAAATGCTCGGCATTCAGCTCAAGAAAGGCGATCGCGTGCGCCTGCAAACCCCTGGCGGAGGAGGTTGGGGGAGACCTGACGACCGTTCAGAGCAAGACCGCCAAAACGACACCACATTGGGCTACACCAAGGATCAAGCATGAGCGAGCAAGCAGTGAGCCAACCCCATTGGGTCGTGGGCGTCGATGTCGGTGGCACCTTCACTGACCTTTTTGTCTTGGATGAAAAGACCGGTCAGGCCCGCATTGTCAAAGTGCCCTCCACCCGGGGTGAAGAGGCACGGGGTTTTATGAACGGCATTGCCAAAGTGACCGGCAACACCGGTGCGGATGGTGCCAAAGAAATTGCCACCATCGTGCACGGTACGACGGTGGGTACCAATGCTTTGCTGGAGCGAAAAATTGCCCGTACCGGCATCATCACCACGCGGGGGTTTCGTGATGTGCTCGAAATGCGCCGACGCGACCGTCCGCAGACGTGGGGATTGCGCGGCAGTTACACCCCGGTGGTGCCCAGAGCTTGGCGCCTCGAAGTTGATGAACGTGTATTGGCCGATGGTCAGATGCATACCCCCGTTGATCTCGATCAGGTGCGTGAGCAGGCCCGCGCCTTGTTGGCACAAGGATGCGAGGCGGTCTGTGTTTTCTTTGTGCACGCCTATGCCAACCCCGCCAACGAGCAAGCTGCAGTGGCTGCGGTGCGCGAAATTTGGCCCAACAGTTATGTCACGGCAGCCAGCGAAGTGCTGCCGGAAATCCGCGAATTTGAACGCTGCTCGACCGCTACGCTGAATGCGGCATTGCAGCCCGTGGTCGGCAGTTATTTGCAACGCTTGGATGGTGATTTGCGGGCGCAAGGATTTGCCGGCGAATTGTTGATTGTGCAAAGCAATGGCGGTGTCATGTCGCGTCAAACGGCTTGTGATGTGCCGGTGCGAACCGCTTTGTCAGGCCCAGCAGCTGGCGTCATGGCCTGCGCCGAAATTGCCCGCGCTTCTGGTTTTTCCAATGTCATCACAGGTGATATTGGGGGCACTTCTTTTGATGTTTCGTTGGTGGCCGATGGCGAGGCCGCGCTTGCCGCACAAACCGCCATTGAGTTTGGTCTGGTGGTGCGCTCCCCCATGATCCAGATCGAAACCATCGGTGCGGGTGGCGGATCCATCGCCTCGGTCGATGCTGGCGGCATGCTGCAAGTGGGGCCTGAATCGGCAGGCAGCATTCCGGGTCCGGCTTGTTACGGACGGGGCAATACCCGCCCCACAGTGACCGATGCCAATGTGTTGTTAGGCCGGATCGCAGCCGACCGGCCTTTGGGGGGCGGCTTGTTGCAAAAGTTGGATCGGACGTTGTCTGAAAATGCCATTGCGCAGCATGTCGGTGAACCCTTGGGACTGTCGGCATTGGCGGCAGCCGAAGCCATGTTGACGGTGGCCAACGCCCGCATGGCGGGCGCCATTCGCGTGGTCTCGATCGAGCGCGGTCACGATCCGCGCCAATTTGCCTACATGCCCTTTGGCGGCGGTGGCGGTTTGCATGTCTGCGCCATGATGCGCGAGGTGGGCGTGACCACCGGCATCGTGCCGCGTTATCCAGGTGTCACTTCGGCTTTGGGCTGTGTCATGGCAGACATGCGCCACGATGCCGTTCAGACACTGAATGTGGCCTTGGCCGAAGTGGCCTGGCCCGCTTTGTTGCAGCGTGTGGACAGCTTGGCCGAGGCTTGCCAATTGCGTTTGGACTCAGCCGGTGTGAGTTTTGTTCGGGTGGATGAAGTCATCAGCTTTGACATGCTTTACATGGGTCAAACGCACACTTTGCAAGTGCCCGTGAAGCGTGAACAACTGAATGCAACCGGTTTGTTGCAGGCGTTTGAGACGGCTTACCAACACGCCTTTGGTCGTGTGTTGCAAGGCCCGGTCATTCGGGTGATGAACCTGCGTTACGCCCGGATTGGACGGCGTCCGAAGTTTGATTTGGCGGTGCTGGCACCACAAGGCGAAGGCCGCACGACGCCAGTGGGCGAACAACAGGTGTTCCACCAAGGTCAGTGGTGGACCGCCAAACGCTATGAGCGACTGAGTTTGCCAGTTGGTGCGTTGGTGCAGGGCCCTGCCATTTTGGAGCAACCCGACACCACGGTGTGGCTGGAGCCTGGCTTCGAAGGCCGAGTGGATGCGCTGGGCAACTTGTTGGTGGAGCGTTCGGCATGAATTTTAAAAACGCCAAGTTGGGCATGGTCATCGTCGATCTGCAAAACGATTTTCTGGCCCCTGACGGGGCTTACGCTCGGGGCAACACCTTGAGCGCTGAGGCGGTGAAACTGCCAGAGCGCATGGCCCCAGTCGCACGCGCGATCAAAGCGCACGGTGGTCTGGTGACTGCCAGTTTGTTCACCTTGTGGCCCAACGCACAAGGCGAGCCCATGATTTCGGCACATCTGAAAGAGCGCCGTCCGTTTTTGCGTCAGGGCGACTTTGCGCCCGGCAGCCGTGGGCAAGCCAATGTGGACTTGCTGGCGCCGCTGGTGGATGTGTCGGTGTTCAAGGTGGCGTATTCGGCATTTTTCAATACACAACTCGACTGGGTGCTCAAAAAGTCAGGCGTAGACACGCTGGTGGTTTGCGGCATTGTGACCAACGGGGGCGTGGCCAGTACCGTTCGCGATGCCCATGTGCGTGATTACCACGTCATTGTGTTGTCCGATGGGTGTGCCGCTTTCAGCGATGCGGCGCACCAAGCAGCCTTGGCCGACATGGGCTCGGTGGCTGATGTCATGGACAGCGCTGCGTTTTTGCATCAGCTGAAATGACGCCATGAAAGCGTTGCTGCCGCAAGTTTGCCCGGCCGCCGATTTGCAGACGGCAGACCATATTCCGGTTGTCATTGTGGGTGCGGGGGCTTGTGGCCTGACCGCGGCGCTGGCTTTGCACCGCTTGGGCGTGGCGTGCGTGGTGTTGGAGCGCGATGCGTTCGCAGCAGGTTCTACCGCTCTGTCTTCGGGATTTATTCCCGCACCCAGAACTCAAGCGCAGCTTGCACAGGGCATCACAGACAGCGTTGACTTGTTTGTCGCCGACATACAGGCCAAGGCCCATGGCCAGGCTGCAGCGCATTTGGCACAGGCCTACGTTTTGCACATTGGTCCCGCTCTGGATGCTTTGGCAGAACACCACGGTTTGCCCTGGCAGGTGTTGGATAATTTTTTATATCCAGGACACAGTGCACACCGCATGCATGCCGTGCCCGAAAAAACCGGTGCTGCACTGATGAGCCGGTTGCAAGCTGCGACCGACGCCGCAGGCGTGGTGGTGTTGACACAGGCGCAGGTCACCGAACTGTTTGCCGACGAGACGCAACGCCTCCATGGCGTTGGCTATGTGAGGCCCGACGGGCAGACCGAGCGCCTGCGATGCGATGTGGTGCTGCTGGCATGCAATGGCTTTGGCGGGGCCGCACCTTTGGTGAAAAAATTCTTGCCCGAAATGGCCGAGGCCACTTATGCAGGCCACGTGGGCAACGATGGCAGCGCCATCGCATGGGGCCAACAGCTGGGTGCCCGTATGGCCGATTTGGGGGCCTATCAAGGTCATGGCTCTTGGGCCGTGCCCCAAGGTGCCTTGATTTCGTGGGCCCTGATGATGGAAGGCGGCGTTCAAATCAATGCCCTCGGCCAGCGCTTCCACGATGAAACGCAAGGCTATTCTGAAGCTGCGGTGCACGTTTTGGCCCAACCAGGCGGCGTGGCGTGGAATGTTTTTGACGGTGCATTGCTTCAGTTTGCGCAAGATTTCCCAGACTTTGTAGCCGCGCAAAGTGCTGGGGCCGTCCAGCAAGCGGACGATGTGGATGGACTGGCCAAACTGATCGGTTGTCCGACAGACTGTTTGCAAAAAACCATCTATGCGATCGCTGCGGGGACCGACCCCACCACCCATCGCCATTTCAAACGCCCTTTGCAAGCGCCGTTCTACGCCATCAAAGTCACAGGGGCCTTGTTTCACACGCAGGGCGGTTTGGACATTGATGCCGGTGCCCGCGTGTTGCGTGAAGATGGCCAGCCTTTGCCCAATTTATTGGCCGCAGGAGGTGCCGCCCGGGGTGTCTCGGGGCAAGAGGTCTGGGGCTATTTGTCGGGCAATGGCTTGCTCAGCGCCATAGCAGGTGGCCATATTGCTGCACACACAGCAGAACAAATTTTGAATGACGCTGCACCATGAGCCCAACACCTACATTGGCCCAACGGCTGCAAATGAACAAGCCATTGCTTGCACCCGGTGTTTACGATGCATTGACGGCATTGGTCGCCCAGCAAGCAGGTTTTGAAGCGGTCTATTTGTCTGGTGCATCGATCGCCTACACCCGACTGGGGCGTTCAGACATCGGACTGACCACGGCCACTGAAGTGGCGCAGACACTCGCCCACATCACCGATCGTGTGAGTATTCCCGTGATTGTGGATGCCGATACAGGATTTGGAAATGCCCTGAACACCCAGCGCACCGTGCGCGACTTTGAGCGGGCCGGGGCCGGCATGATCCAGATTGAAGACCAGACATTTCCCAAGCGCTGTGGCCATCTCGAGGGGAAGGGCGTCGTGTCAGTGGGTGAGATGCAAGGCAAACTGCGCGCAGCCCTGGATGCCAGACACAACAAGAACACGCTCATCTTGGCCAGAACCGATGCGGTGGCGGTTGAAGGGTTGGAAGCGGCTTTAGAGCGAGCAGAACGCTACTTGGAATGCGGTGTGGATGCGTTGTTCATTGAGGCGCTGCGTTCCGATGAGCAAATGAATCTGGCCTGTGCCCAATTTTCAAATCGCGTACCACTGTTGGCCAACATGGTGGAGGGCGGCATGACGCCCGTTCAAAGTGCGACTGAGTTGGGCGAACGCGGATTCAAAATTGTGATTTTTCCGGGAGGCACCGCAAGGGCCGTGTTGCATACCTTGCAAGGGTATTACGCCAGTCTGCACGCCCACCAATCCACGCGCCCTTGGCAAGACAAAATGCTGAACTTTGATGGCCTCAACGCGGTCATTGAAACGCCCCAATTGCTGGCGTTGGGGCAGCGGTACCAAGAAAAATAAGCAACTTGCAATCATGTTAAGCGCTTCAAGGCCTGGTTTGAACTTCCCGAGCCAAAGCATCGGCCCAATCAATCATTGTCATGGCGCAGTAGCGGCTCCAGTTGTGGCGGGTAATGGCATAAAAGTTTTCGTTGCCAGCCATATAGCTGGGTGAATTTGGACAGTTTCGCAGTTCGATAAGTGCCCTATACCCCGGATGTGTAAGCGCGGCGCCCTCTAGGCCAGCAGCCTTTGAAAAGAAAACTGGCCACGCTGATAGTGGTCAATGCTATGCAACAGCTGTGCCTGCCATAAAATCCAATTCACATTGAAGCAATGACCCTTAGAAAGTTGAAATATGCGTGTTGATGCGTTGAGAAACTGGCTTTTTACCGTGTATTTTTTTCTGAGTTGGGGTGGGGCCCATGCGCAGTTGATACCCGTTGAGCAAAATGAAAATGCCGCTTTGGTTTCCTCGGCACCCACAATGACATTTCTATATCCTGCAAAGGAAGCAAAAGCGACATTGATTTTTTTGCCCGGGGGCCCTGGACATGCCGGTGTTAAACCGACCACACCTGAAAGTTCACCGTTCTTCACCAGGTATCACTTCAATTTGATGTTGAAGCGCTTGAGTAATGAGAAGGACACATCGGGCCAATTCAACGTCGTGATTTTTGACAATCCAACGCAGTTGTTTCAAGCCTCAAAGTATGCCTATCCGTATTCAAGAGCCTCTGCAGATCATCTGGTCAGAATCGACAGTGTGGTGCAGCATTATCAAAAATTATTGAACAAACCCATTTGGCTCTTTGGTCACAGCAATGGCGCGGCCAGCATGACGGAATATTACAAAAAAATTCAAAAAAATAGCCAAGAATCACGGGTTTCGGGGATGGTGTTCAGTGCTGCTATGCATGGATCAGACTTTTCTAAAAATACAACAGCACCGGTACTTTTTTTGCACCATGAAAAAGATGGCTGTGATGGTACGACCTTAAAAAAATCGCAACAAGTTTTTCAGAGTCTCAAAAGCCAAGGCAACGAAAAAACAGAATTCATGATGGTGACGGGAGGGGATCTTGAGCCCAAAGACCCGTGCTTGTCCGGTTACCACATGTATTTTGGCGCTGAAAAAGAAGCTGCCGACCTTGTAGATCAGTTTGCGCAAAAGTACCTCAATTAAGTCTGCAGTTCATCGGCGATGTTTGTCTTCTAGATGCCTAGGGGGCCGACGTTATGGTTTTCGAAAAAGCTGTGGTCCCTTGTGATTTAATGAATTTTCAGCGCACATACAGTGAAGTAACACTATCCAGGGGACTTTAAGTTCAGTGCTCCTCATGAAGTTCAGCAGTGTCTTTCATCGGCTGTTTTGAACTTCCCGCGCCAACGCATCGGCCAAATCAATCACCGCCATGGGCGCGGAAGATGAACCATTCACAAGTGAAATTGACGATTGAATTAATCGGATTTCTCGCACTGATTGTTGAATGGATGCTTTAAATTTTTTTCAATTTCATCTTGGAAAACAGACTTGTCCTATTGTCAGATGGGTTGCTATTTTTAATATTTTCATTAATTTTATGAAGTAAGAAGTTGCTTATCTTCCATCTATGGATGACTTCAATTACTCTTGATTGGTTGGACAAAATTAATACCTTGGTATAAAATTTAAAATCCAATAATCAATCAGGGAAGATAATGCAAAAATCTATTTTAATTTCAGTTTTGACAGTTACGGCTTTTTTATCGGGTTGTTCCACTATCACTGGTGAAGGAACCGGTCAAAATTTATCGGTAATGACTTACACCGTCGACAATCAAGATTTAACTGGAGCCTCATGTGAACTAAAAAATGATGAAGGAACTTGGACTGCTGTAACGCCAGCTACTGTGATGGTTCGTCGTTCCAACAAAGATTTGATGGTGAATTGCAAAAAGTCTGGTTTCTCTGATGCTCGATCCAATGTAGTTTCTAGAACAAAGGCCAATATGTTTGGCAATATTATCTTTGGTGGTGGGATAGGCGCAATCATTGACCACAACAACGGCAGTGCATATGTCTATCCGCCTGTATTGAAATTAACAATGGGGCAAGATGTAATGATAAAAGAAGGTTCAAAGTAATAGACTTAATAAAATCGCTTTGAATTGAGTTTCAAGGCGATTTAAACTTCTGCCGTATAAATATAAATAAATTGTTAATCAGCGAATCAATAACGAGACTACAGATGGTGCCCTGCCGTCATTGAAGTTGAACCAGTTGAATTGCGCAAAAGCCAATTCCGAAGTTCATGCAGACGATTTGCAGCTCAAACCCAACCCTGCCGCCAAACACCATCATCCTGAAGCTCACGCCATGCTATGACCTGCGTGGCCTTCGAGAAAACCGCCTCGATTTCCACAGACACAATCGGGTCGGTAGGCTGCTCAGGTTGAATCACCCGACTGACCAGAAAGTGCTTTTGTTTGGCCACAGGTTTGACCGCCGTCCACTTGGTCAGCAGCAGTTTTTTGGGGTTCAGCGGATTCATGCGTGAGGATCTTCAAGGCCTGCTTTGAACTTCGCGCGCCACCGCATTGGCCAAATCAATCACCGCCATGGCGTAGTAGCTGCTCCAGTTGTAGCGGGTGATGGCATAAAAGTTTTCGGTGCCAGCCACATAGCTGGGCTCGTTTGGCCCGTTGCGCAGTTCGATCAGCGCCAAGGGGCCGGGGTGTTGCAGCGCTGCACCTTCAAGTGCGGCGCCTTTGCCCACAAATTGGGTCACGCTGAAAGTCGGCAAGATGTCTGGGGCCAACAGGCCGTCCATGTCGGTTTGGCCTGCAACCAGGGTCACGGGGTAATGTGTGGGCATCCCGGGGCGCCACTGAAATGCTTTGAAGTAATTGGCGACGGAGCCAATCGCATCGGCAGGGCTGGTGAACAGGTCAATGCGGCCATCGCCGTCATAGTCCACAGCAAATTTGGCCCAACTGGAAGGCATGAATTGCGGCAGCCCCAAGGCCCCCGCATAGCTGCCCCGCACCGCCAGTGGGTTGGCACCGCTGCGCGAAGTTAGCAGCAAAAATTGCTCTAACTCACCGCGGAAAAAGGCTTGTCGTTCTGCGGCTCTGGGGTGAGCTTGTGGGAAATGAAAGGCCAGCGTGCCCAACGCGTCGAGCACCCTGAAGTTGCCGGTGTTTTGGCCGTACAGGGTTTCGACGCCAATGATGCCCACGATGATGGAGGCCGGCACGCCGAACTCGCGTTCTGCCTTTTCGAGTGTGGCGCGGTGGCGCAACCAAAATCGTGCACCCCCCTGAATTCGAATCGGTTCAATAAATCGTGCGCGATAAGCACCCCAATCCTTGGCCACTGGGCTGGCCGCAGGCAAAACCAATTTCTCGACCAAGGGCAAGCGCTGGGCCTTTTGCATGGTTTTTTGTACCCAAGCCGGGTCGAGATTCAGTCTTTGCGCCGCCTCGGTCGCCCATAGCGCGACGGCTTCGTTTTGGTTCAGCAGTGAGTCAGACGCCGTTGCAAGGGCTGGCGTGCTCTTTTGTCGGGCCGATGGCGCGCTGGTTTTCTTTTTGGCTTTCGCTGTCGCCTGTTGTTTTTTTTGTTTCTTTGAGGTGGGTTGGGATGGGGTTTGGGCCAGCGCTAACTGACATGAAGCCCACAGGACACCCAAGCTCATCAGGACCGCAACGAATTTATTCAGGCGCATGGGAGTCAACAACGAAGAGGGAAGAGAGAAAATGTGTTCAGTATCAGTTTAATCGCCCCTGCAGGGGGCAAGCCAAATTTAGAGGTTGGCGTGATAAGCTGAAATCAAAATAAGTCAAGATAAACAACAAAATCAACAGCTCAAAAGTGCTGTTGATCCCACTGGAAACAAAGATTTATGGGTGCAACAGGTTATTTCACTCACCCCACCTGCATGAAGCACGAAATGGGGCCGGGGCATCCTGAATGTCCCGAGCGTTTGAGCGCGATCGAAGACCGTTTGTTGATCACGGGTCTCGATATGGCCCTGCAACGCCGAGAGGCGGGTCCTGCGTCATTGGCCGATATTGAGTTGGCCCATGGCCGCATGCATGTCGCTTCTTTGCGGGGTTTGGGTGATGTGTTGCGCGAAGACATGGCTGCAGGTGGGCCCAAGCACTTGTCGATTGATCCCGACACCGCGATCAACGCGCACACTTGGGATGCCGCCTTGCTGTCGGCCGGAGCGGCGATTGAAGCCACCGATGCGGTGATGGCGGGCGAACTCGAAAACGCTTTTTGCGCCGTGCGACCCCCAGGGCATCACGCGTGTCGAGACAAAGCCATGGGATTTTGCTTTTTCAACAACGTGGCCATTGCCGCCAAACATGCGGTGGAGCGGCATGGCCTGAAGCGCGTGGCGATCGTCGACTTTGACGTGCACCACGGCAACGGAACCGAGGACATCGTGGCGGGTGATGACCGCATTTTGATGGTGAGTTTTTTTCAGCACCCGTTTTTCCCGGAGGGCGGATCGACTTCGAATGCGGCCAATCTGGTCAATTTGCCCGTCCCTGCCTACACCAAGGGTATGGACATTCGTGAGTTGATCGAGATGATGTGGATGCCGCGCTTAGAGGCGCACAAGCCTGAGTTGATTTTTATCAGTGCAGGCTTTGATGCCCACCGGGAAGATGACATGGGACAGATGGGTTTGGTCGAGCAAGACTACGCATGGATCACGCAACGCATCAAAGAATTGGCCTTGCGATATGCCAAAGGACGCATCGTCAGTTGTCTGGAAGGTGGCTACAACTTGAATGCCTTGGGCCGAAGTGTCGAGGCGCACTTGCGTGTGCTGGCCGACGTGTGACGTGTGTTGTTGACAAAAATGAAACCAGGTTCAGATAAAGGGAAATTCACATGGCGAGCGTGAAGTCTTTGCACATAGCCGACCCCATGGCATGGCTGGATACCTTGGCCACGGCCGAGTCGCTGCAGGTGTTGGGTGCGTTTGCGGTGTGCGTTGCGCTGGCGTGGTTGGCCGTGTGGGGCGTGCGCCAAGCATTTGCCGCACAAGATTTGTCGGTGCTGTTAGGCCGGCGTTTGATTGACGGCGTGTTATTTCCTGCGGTGTTGCTGGGCTTGACCTTTGCCGCCCGAACCCTTTTAACGGCCGACCATCCTGTGGCTTTGTTTGCCATTTTGTTGCCCGTTTGCATCTCCCTGGCGTTGATTCGGTTTGGCGTCAAGGTGTTGCAAGTGGCCTTTGGTGAAGCGGCATTTGTGCGGGTCATGGAGCGCACGATTTCATGGGTGGCGTGGTTGGCTGTGGTGCTTTGGGTCACCGGCATCTTGCCGTTGGTGCTGGAGGAACTCGACCAGATTCGCTGGAAAGTCGGGGGTTCTCTGTTGTCGGTGCGCACCCTCATCGAGGGGGCCCTCACTGCCGGTGCGGTGTTGATCTTCACGCTGTGGATTTCTGCTGCATTGGAGTCGCGGTTGCTCAAGTCGGCAACCGGCAGTGATTTGTCGCTGCGCAAAGTGATCAGCAACACGGTGCGCGCATTGCTCATGTTTGTGGGTTTGTTGCTGGCGCTGTCTTCGGTGGGCATCGACCTCACAGCGTTGTCGGTGTTGGGCGGCGCCATCGGCGTGGGCATTGGCTTTGGCCTGCAAAAATTGGCGGCCAACTATGTCAGTGGCTTCGTGATTTTGGCTGAGCGCAGCATGCGCATCGGCGACAGCGTCAAGATCGACCAATTTGAGGGTCGCATCACCGACATCAAAGCGCGTTACACCGTGATCCGTGCGCCGTCAGGACGTGAATCGATTGTGCCCAACGAAATGCTGATCACACAGCGGGTAGAAAACTTGTCGCTGACGGATTCCAAAATCTCGCAAAGCACGGTGATCACCGTGGCTTATGACGCACCGGTGGACACGGTCATGCCCCTGCTGCGCCAAGCTTGTGAATCGCAGGCCCGGGTCTTGACCGAGCCCGCGCCTTCGGTGGCGTTGTCGGCATTTGGCCCTGATGGGTTGGAGTTCACAGTGAACTATTGGTTTGAAGATCCCGAGGGCGGGCAACTGAATCTGAAGTCGGACATCAACTTGGCGATCCTGAAATCCTTGCAAGAGAACGGCATCCAAATCCCATTCCCACAAAGGGTGGTTCACCTGAAACAAAAGCCTTGAACGGGCGATAGGGCAGCGAACAGCTCACTGTGCGTGAGCCATGAAAAAAGGCACACCCCAAGGTGTGCCTTTTTGCTGCGCTGCAGGTGAGGCTCAATCCATCATGGACGGCAACCACAGGCTCAGGCTTGGGAAAGCCAACAAGATGCCCAAGGTGATGATCAACACCAACACCATGGGCCACACGCCACGGAAGATGGTGCCCAAACCCACTTTGGGCAACAAGGTGTTCAGCACAAACAGGTTCATGCCGACGGGGGGGGAGATCAGGCCAATCTGAATCACCATCACGATGAGCACGCCAAACCAGACGGGATCAAAGCCCAGCTGCACCACGATGGGGAAGAACAAGGGAATGGTCAACAAGACCATGGTGAGTTCTTCCATCACTGTGCCCAGCAGCACATAAATCAGCATCATGGCGGCAACGATCATGATGGGCGACAAACCCAAGCCAGTGATCCAGTCTTTCAACTCAAAAGGCAAGCTGGTGTAGTTCACAAAATTGGCGAAGATCGTGGCGGCAATGAGCAAGGTGAACAGCATGGCCGTGGTGCGTGCTGACTCAACCAGCACTTGCAGCAACACCTCTTTGGTCAGTGCTTTGCGCGCCAGGGCAAACAAAAAGGCGCCCATCGCCCCCATGCCCGCACCTTCGGTGGCCGTAAAAAAGCCACCGTAAATGCCGCCCAACACCAGCACCACCAACAGCAAGACGCCCCAAATGCCCCTGACAGCCGCCCAGCGCTCGCGCCAGCTGAATTTTTCTCCGGCAGGGGCATGCTCTGGATCATGCCAAGTCATGAACATCACGGCGACCATCATCAAAAGGGCCGTCAAGATGCCAGGGATCACGCCGGCTGCAAACAACTTGCCAATGTGGGTCTCGGTGATGATCCCGTAAATCACCAAAATGGTGGAAGGGGGAATCATGATGCCCAGCGTACCGCCTGCGGCAATCACACCTGTGGACATGGCGTCGCTGTAGCCCAGCTTTTTCATGGAGGGATAAGCCACCTTGCTCATGGTCGCGGCCGTGGCAATGGACGAGCCGCAAATGGCGCCAAAGCCAGCGCAGGCGGCAATGGTGGCATGCGCTAAGCCGCCTTTGCGGTGCCCAATGAAGGTGTAGGCCGCATGAAACAACTCGTGCGCCAAGCCGGCGCGGGCCACAAAGTTGCCCATCAGAATAAAGAGCGGAATGACCGACAAGGTGTAAGCAAAACCTGTGTCGTGCACCACTTGTGCTGTGCTGGCCATGGCCGGAATCCAGCCCCGCGTGAGTCCAATGCCCACAATGCCGACCAAGCCCATCGAAAACGCCAGCGGCATGCGCATGAGAGCCAGCACAAAGATGGCTAAAAATCCCAGCAAAGCCTCGGTCACAGCGTGCCTCCTTCGGTCGGTTCTTCTTCTTCTTCTTCAGTGGCCGAAAAGGCTTTGAACAAATGCACCAGACCCGTCAGGGCGCACAACACGCCCATGCCTTGAATGAAGGGGGCCTTGGTGATTTTGAGTTGCGCCGTGGTTTCACCCGTTGCAGCAAATTCGCCTCCGGTCTTCCACATCAGGTAGGCCAAGCCAAACAACAAGCCTGCGCAGATCAAGTTGACCAAAGAGCGCTGAATGCGTTGCACAAAGCGGGGCAATACGGCATCCAGAGAGTCAAACACCACGTGTTCGCCTTTCAATGAAACCAAGGGCAGGGCGCCAAAAATCACCACCACCATCAACAACTCGGTCAACTCCAAAGAGCCGGTAATGGAGTGCGACAAAAGTTTGCGGCCAGACACATCAAGGAAGGTCAAGACCATGATGGCCATAAGGGCCAAGCCAGCCAGCGTGCTGACCAACATTTCGAGAGATTTTTTCAAATTTCACCTCTAAAAAAAACGGTACCTGAAAGTCAGGTACCGCCGTGCGCATCAGAACCCCGGTGTTCAAACCGGGGTCATGCGTCGATCACTTTTGCTTTTGCAATTTAGCGATCTCGGCGCGGAACTCGGCCAGCGCGCCCGAAGGGTCTTTCAGACCTTTGGCTTTGGCGGCAGCAGCCCAATCGCGCTCGAGTTTATTCACGCGAACCGTCACGCCGCTGACAAAACCGTTGTCGGCTTTGACGATCTTCACGCCGTTCTTTTGCATGTTGGTCATGGCCGCGTCATCGACACGGTCCCAAGACTTGCCAAAGCGCGCGGCCACGGCATCGCCAGACAAATCATCGACCACTTTTTTGTCAGCCGCCGACAGGGCGTTGTACTTGGCTGGGTTCATCATGAACACGAAACTGGTGTTGTACAAACCGCCGGGGAAAACGGTGGCGTGCTTGATGATCTTGTCAATCTTGAACGAGTCGGTCGATTCGGCTGGGAACAAGGTGCCATCCATGACGCCGCTGGACAACAACTCATAAGAGTCAGGCGCAGGCTTGAGCGTGACGTTCATGTCCAGGGTTTTGGTGATTTCATTGACCATGCCACCGCCCACGCGGAATTTCAGGCCGGACAGGTCTTCCACCTTGGTG
The DNA here is from genome assembly GCA_046047055.1 of Pseudomonadota bacterium. GTDB lineage: Bacteria > Pseudomonadota > Gammaproteobacteria > Burkholderiales > Burkholderiaceae_C > Limnohabitans_A. The sequence goes on from JBJOIR010000004.1 coordinate 28,525, forward strand.
ATGGGTTTTTTGGTGTTGAACACCATGCCGGGGCCGTGGGTGAAGTAGCCCAACACTTTCACGCCTTGGTGCTCGGCGTCAAATTCTGGGTGCTTGCTGGCAATGCGGTTGAACGCTACGGACAGGGGTTCAGCACGGTCGCCCAAGAATGGGAATTCGGCCATTTGGGCCAAGACAAAACGACCGGGGGTGTAGCCGTGGACGGTGAAGGACACATCGACCAAGCCATTTTTCACCGCATCGTAAGTGCCGGGTGCGGGTGTCACAGCACGGGGCAGGATGTTGCATCGCACGCGGTTCGATGTTTTGGTCGCCACATCGTCACACCATTCTTTTTGTGCAACGCTCAGTCCATGCGTGGGGGGCACCCAACTTGATACGGTCAGAACAGTTTGTGCCTGTGCTGTGAAGGTGAAACTGCTCAAAGTCAAAACGCTCAGTGAAATCAGGCTTTTCTTCATCAAATTGCTCCATCAAATTGGTTACAAATCATAATTTAATCCGGTTTTTACCTGGATGCACTCCATGCTAACCCTGATTGCCCAACCGCTTGGTCGGTGAATTCCCGGGGGTAGGATGACAAAATTCGAAATACACTGCCTGTAAAATTCGAACGACCGTGCTTTTTTGAGTTTTTCAGTAGCCTTTAAAAAGTGTTTTGGTGCACAATTGACGTTTACGTTAACGTCAATTGTTCTCGGTTTTGGCGTGAGACGGAACGTCGCTGGTTTTTGACCTATCAATGGAGATGTTTGCATGAAAATTTTGGTTCCCGTGAAGCGGGTCGTTGACTACAACGTCAAAGTGCGCGTCAAGTCCGATGGCTCGGGCGTGGACATTGCCAACGTCAAGATGAGCATGAATCCCTTTGACGAAATTGCGATCGAAGAAGCTGTGCGTTTGAAAGAAAAAGGCCTGGCCACTGAAGTCATTGCGGTTTCGTGCGGCGTCACCCAGTGCCAAGAAACCTTGCGCACCGCCATGGCCATTGGTGCCGATCGCGGCATCTTGGTTGAAACCCCAGCCGATCTGGATTTGCAGCCTTTGGCTGTGGCCAAACTGCTCAAAGCGTTGGTCGACAAAGAGCAACCCGGCTTGATCATTCTGGGCAAACAAGCCATTGACGACGATTGCAACCAAACCGGCCAAATGCTCGCTGCTTTGGGCGACATGCCTCAGGGCACCTTTGCCTCCAAGCTTGAAATTGTGGACGGCAAAGCCCAAGTGACCCGCGAGATCGACGGCGGCATGGAAGTGCTGTCGATCAAGATGCCTGCAGTGGTGACCACCGACTTGCGCCTGAACGAGCCGCGTTACGTGACCTTGCCCAACATCATGAAGGCGAAGAAAAAGCAACTCGACACCTTCAAGCCAGAAGACTTGGGCGTGGATGTCGCACCGCGCATCAAAACCCTCAAAGTGGCAGAGCCCGCCAAGCGCAGCGCCGGCATCAAGGTGCCCGATGTCGCGACACTGGTGGACAAACTCAAGAACGTGGCCAAGGTCATCTGACCCATTAAGGAAAACCCATGACTTCTCTCGTCATTGCAGAACACGACAACGCCTCCATCAAAGGTGCCACCCTGAACACCATCACAGCTGCCGCCGCGTGCGGTGGTGAAGTGCATGTCTTGGTGGCTGGCCACAACGCCGGCGCCGCCGCTGCGGCTGCAGCGCAAATCGCGGGTGTCAGCAAAGTCATTCACGCCGACAGCGACAGCTTGGCCCATGGCTTGGCAGAAAACGTGGCGGCCCAAGTGCTGGCCATCGCAGGCAACTACAGCCATATCTTGTTTCCTGCCACAGCCGGTGGCAAGAACGTGGCTCCCCGTGTGGCCGCCAAGCTCGATGTGGCGCAAATCAGCGATGTGACCCAAGTCATTTCAGCCGACACCTTTGAGCGCCCGATTTACGCGGGCAACGCCATTGCCACAGTGCAAAGCACCGATGCCACCAAAGTCATCACCGTGCGCACCACCGGCTTTGATGCCGCTGCTGTCTCGGGTGGCAGCGCTTCAGTTGATACAGCTGCCGCACAAGCCGACAGCGGCAAGAGCAGCTTCAAGGGCAGTGAGATCGCCAAGAACGATCGGCCCGAGCTGACCGCTGCCAAGATCATCGTCTCCGGTGGTCGCGCTTTGGGCAGCTCTGAAAAATTCAACGAAGTGATGACCCCCTTGGCCGACAAGCTGGGTGCGGCCATTGGTGCCAGTCGCGCGGCAGTGGATGCCGGTTATGCCGCCAACGATTTGCAAGTCGGGCAGACCGGCAAAATTGTGGCGCCACAGTTGTACATTGCGGCGGGCATTTCGGGGGCCATTCAACACTTGGCCGGCATGAAAGATTCAAAGGTCATCGTGGCGATCAACAAAGACCCCGAAGCCCCTATCTTCAGCGTGGCCGACTTCGGTTTGGAGGCGGATTTGTTTGCCGCTGTGCCAGAACTGACCAACGCACTGTAATGTTTTGAAGACTGCAAAAAAGGCCTCCCTGAGAGGTCTTTTTTGTACCCGACCCTCAGACTTTTCGGAGACCCACCATGAGCTACAACGCCCCCCTGAAAGACATGCTTTTCAATATCGAGCATTTGGCTCAGATTGACCAGATTGCACAAATTCCTGGCTTCGAAGATGCGGGCTTGGAAACTGCGCAGGCGGTGCTCGAGGAGTGTGGCAAGCTGAACCGCGATGTGATTGCGCCGCTCAATTGGGAAGGCGATAAAAACCCTTCTTTCCACAACGGCAGTGGTGTGACCACAACGCCCGGTTTCAAAGAAGCCTACCGACAGTTCACCGAAGGCGGCTGGCAAAGCCTGCAGCACCCCGCCGACTATGGCGGACAAGGCCTGCCCAAAACGATTGGTGCTGCTTGCGGCGAAATGCTCAACTCGGCCAACATGAGTTTTGCGTTGTGCCCCATGCTGACCGATGGCGCTATTGAAGCCTTGTTGACAGCCGGCTCAAATGAACTCAAAGCCACTTACTTAGAGAAGCTGATTTCTGGCGAGTGGACCGGTACCATGAACCTGACTGAGCCACAAGCGGGCTCAGACTTGGCGGCGGTGCGCACGCGCGCTGAACCCCAACCCGATGGCACCTTCAAGGTGTTTGGCACCAAGATTTACATCACCTACGGTGAGCACGACATGGCCGACAACATCGTCCATTTGGTGTTGGCCCGTGTGCAAGGCGCGCCCGAAGGGGTGAAGGGCATCAGCCTGTTTGTGGTGCCCAAATTCATGGTCAATGCCAACGGCTCTTTGGGCGCGCGCAACGATGTGCATTGCGTCAGCATTGAGCACAAGATGGGCATCAAGGCCAGCCCAACAGCGGTGTTGCAGTTTGGCGACCACGGTGGCGCAACCGGCTTTTTGGTGGGCCAAGAAAACCGTGGCCTCGAATACATGTTCATCATGATGAACGCTGCCCGTTATGCGGTGGGCGTGCAAGGCATTGCGATTGCAGAACGCGCTTACCAGCGTGCGGTGCAGTATGCGCGTGACCGCATTCAAAGCCGTCCTGTCGATGGCAGTTTGCCCGCCGCCGGCCCCATCATTCATCACCCCGATGTGCGCCGCATGCTCATGACCATGCGCGCTTACACCGAAGGTTGCCGGGCCATGGCTACCACCGCTGCGGCCGCCTATGACGCGGCGCACCACCACCCCGATGCCGAAGTGCGCAAGCAAAACCAAGCCTTTTATGAATTCATGGTGCCTTTGGTCAAGGGCTACAGCACCGAAATGAGTTTAGAAGTCACCAGTTTGGGTGTGCAAGTGCACGGTGGCATGGGCTTCATCGAAGAAACCGGCGCTGCGCAGTATTACCGCGATGCCAAAATTTTGACCATCTACGAAGGCACCACCGCCATTCAAGCGAACGACTTGGTGGGCCGCAAGACCGCTCGCGATGGTGGCCAAACTGCCAAAGCATTGGCCGTGCAAGTGGCCCAAACCGAAAGCGAGTTGATGGCCTCTGGCAACGCCGATGCGCAAGCTGTGGCCAAGCGTTTGAAGGCGGCCCGTGAAGCTTTTGTCGATGTGGTCGACTTTGTGGCGGGCAACACCAAAGCGCATCCCAACGATGTGTTTGCTGGCAGCGTGCCCTACCTCATGTTGGCCGGCAACCTGATGGCAGGCTGGCAACTGGGCCGCGCCTTGTTGGTGGCTTTGAGCCCTGAAGCGCAAGCCCAAGATGCCGCCTTTATGAGCGCCAAAGTGGTGACTGCGCGTTTTTACGCCGACCACATTTTGTCCAAAGCGCCGGGCGTGCGTGACAGCATTGTCGAAGGTGCCGGCAGCGTCACGGCCATGGCCTTGGACGCCTTCTGAAACTGAAGCAGACCCCCACCATTAATTAGGAGACCTCATGTCCAAGCTGCCCTCAGTGCTCGCGAATTTGCCTTTCCCCGTCATCGCATCTCCGTTGTTCATCATCAGCAACCCCAAGTTGGTGATTGAGCAATGCAAGGCGGGTGTCGTCGGCTCGATGCCGGCGCTCAACGCCCGGCCGGCCACGCAGTTGGAAGACTGGTTGGCCGAAATCACGGAAACCTTGGCGGCCTACAACGCCGCCAACCCCGACCATCCTGCCGCGCCCTTTGCCATCAACCAGATCGTGCACAAGAGCAATGACCGCCTTGAGCACGACATGGCCATGTGCGTGAAGTACAAGGTGCCGATCATCATCACCTCGCTGGGTGCACGCGAAGAAATCAACCAAGCCGCGCACAGTTATGGCGGGGTGGTGTTGCACGACATCATCAACAACAAATTTGCCCACAAAGCCATCGAAAAAGGCGCAGATGGTTTGATCGCCGTTGCTGCGGGCGCAGGCGGTCATGCCGGTGTGAAAAGCCCATTCGCCTTGATTCAAGAAATCCGCCAATGGTTTGATGGCCCCGTCGCTTTGTCCGGCTCAATTGCTTCGGGCGATGCGGTTTTGGCGGCCCAAGCCATGGGCGCCGACTTTGCCTACATTGGCTCGGCTTTCATTGCCACCCACGAAGCGCGTGCCGCAGACGACTACAAAAAAGCCATTGTCGACTGCAACTCCGATGACATCGTGTACAGCAACTTGTTCACCGGTGTGCACGGCAACTATTTGGCGCCGTCCATTCGTGCCTCGGGGCTTGATCCAGACAATTTGCCCGAATCTGACCCGAGCAAGATGAACTTTGGTGGCGACGCCAAAAAAGCCTGGAAAGACATCTGGGGTTGCGGTCAAGGCATCGGCGCCATCGATGCGGTGGTCAGCACTGCCGAGCGTGTGGCCAAACTCAAGCGAGAGTACGCCGCAGCCCGAGCACGATTGGCGCTTTAAAGCCCGTGGAACTCAGCGCGACTTTGCCAACGCCGCCGCACGCTGTGCGGCGGTCTTTTTTAATCGATGCGGTCAAGGCGCTGGGGTGCTTGCTGATCGTGTTGCACCACATGGCTTTTTATGGGCCCATGTCCGATGTGGTGGCGAAAACGTGGCCGACGGTGTTGTCCGTTTTAGATGAGCATGGCCGTTTGGCGGTGCAGTTCTTTTTGGTTTGCAGCGGATTTTTGACTGCTGGCGCCTTGGCGCGTTTCGAAGCCCTGAGCCCACTTGAGGCCCTGAAGTTGGTTGGCCAGCGTTACTTGCGCCTGGCCATCCCGTTGTTGGCGGCACTCAGTTTCACTGTATTGGTCACCGAGTGGGTGCGTCCTGATTTTGACCACGCCAGTTTGTCAGCCACACCAGAGTGGGAACAAGCACTGGCCCACATGGTGTTGGCACAACAACTGTTGGACATGGATTCTTTGTCCGCAGGGGTTTGGTATGTGGCGATCGATTTCCAGTTGTATGCCATGACCTTGCTCAGCTTGGTCGCGGTGAAAGCATTTGGTGCTGTGCAGGTGGTGCCCTCGGCTTGGGCACTGCGCTGGAGCCTCTGGCTCGGGCTGACCTGCACCTCTTTGTGGGGCTGGAACTTGAACCCCGAATGGGACAGCCACGGCATTTATTTTTTCGGCTCGTATGGCTTGGGCTTGCTGGCATGGGAAGGGCGACGTCGGCTTCTCCTAGATTCACCCAACGCCCAGCAACAACGCTTGGCCATTTGGCTGCTCTTTGTGCTGATGGGCGGTCTGGCTTGGGCACTGGAGCCGCGTTCGCGCATTGCCACAGCATGGTTGGTGGCCGGCTTGCTGATGGGCTCACCCACCCGCTGGTTGACCCCATCGACGAACCAGACGCATCAGATGGCACTGTGGCAGCGTGCCGTGCAGGGTTTGTCCACGGTGTCGTACTCTGTTTTTCTGACGCATTTTGGTGTGAGTTTGTTGGTCAGTGCGAGCGTGGTGTCGCTGTGGCCTGACGTACTCTGGGCGCACGCGATGGGCATGTTGGCGGCCCTCTTGTTATCGGTGGTGGTGGGTGCCTTACTTTACCGCTGGGTCGAGCGCCACGCGGCCAATTGGTGGCGCTGGTGGATGTGGGCGGGGGTGTTCAAGGCCAGTGTTGCACTGGCCTTGCTCATGAATGCCGGGTCCTGAAAATCAAGCCGCGCTGGCTTTGACTTTTTCGGTGATGTAGGCCAAGGCTTCTTCAACTTGGTCAATCAAGATCAAGCACAAGTCACCCGCTGACAAACGGCTCAAGGCGGTGTCGATGGCGTTGAATTCGCCCTGAATGTCTTGCACATGCGTGGTGCGTGCAGCACCCTGCAAGCCTTCGCGCAACAAGGCAATCACTTCGCCATCTTCACGGCCACGCTGACACGCGTCTTGGTACAGCAACACCTCGTCAAACGCCTGACCCAAAATTTTGGTTTGGTCGCGAATGTCTTGATCTCGGCGGTCGCCCGCACCACTGATGACGACCATGCGCTTTTTCGCGGGCATATTGTCCACCGCTTGCACCAATGCCTGAATGGCATCAGGGTTGTGGCCATAATCAGCGATCAAGGTGGCGCCACGGTAGTCAAACACATTGAAGCGACCCGGTACGCCTTGGATATCGCTGATGAATGTCGCTACGCCTTGGGCAATCGACTCCCATGGCACGCCCACCGCCCATGCCGCGCCAATCGAGGCCATGACGTTTTCAGTCTGAAAGCCAATTTGTCCTTGCCGCGTGATGGGCACATGGGCCAGCGGAATACGGAAGATTTGTTTTCCCTTTTGCGCGACGATGTGACCGTCTTCCGTGAACACCACCCGCTTGCCTTGGGCGCGGTGGGTGGCCAAAACGGGTTGGTTGGCATCAAGGGCAAAAAAGGTCACATCGCCGGGGCAGTGCGGCGCCATCATGGCCACAGCAGGATCGGCGGCGTTCAGAACGGCCATGCCGTTTTGCTCGACGTTCAGCACAATCACGCGCTTTAACACCGACAAGTCTTCGAGCGTGGTGATGTAGTTCAAGCCCAAATGGTCACCACCTCCGAGGTTGGTGACCACGGCCACATTGCAGCGGTCAAAGGCCAAGCCTTCGCGCAGCAAGCCGCCACGGGCAGTCTCAAACACCGCCGCATCCACATCGGGGTGCATCAGCACATTGCGTGCGCTGCGCGGGCCGCTGCAGTCGCCCGAGTCGGTTTGCCGGCCATTCACATACACGCCGTCGGTGTTGGTCATGCCCACGCGCAGGCCTTGGGTCTTGATCAGGTGAGCCGTCAGGCGCACTGTGGTGGTCTTGCCGTTGGTGCCCGTCACGGCAATCACCGGGATGCGTCCTGTCGAACCGTTGGGAAACATTTGGTCGATGACGGCGTTGCCCACATCGCGTCCCTTGCCATAAGAAGGGCTGATGTGCATGCGCAAACCGGGCGCCGCATTGACTTCGACAATGCCGCCGCTTTGTTCTTCGAGCGGGCGCAAGACAGACTCGCACACGACATCAACACCGCAAATGTCCAAGCCCACCATCTGGGCGGCTTCGACCACACGGGCAGCCACTTCGGGGTGCACGTCGTCGGTGACATCGGTGGCGCTGCCACCCGTCGACAAGTTGGCGTTGTTGCGCAAAATGACGCGGCGGCCTTTTTCGGGCACCGATTCAGGCTCTAAGTCTTGGGCATGCAATCGACCAATGGCGATGTCATCAAATCGGATTTTGGTGAGCGAGGTGGAGTGGCCCGTGCCGCGGCGGGGATCTGCGTTGACCAAATCAACCAATTGGCGAACGGTGTGCTTGCCATCGCCCACCACCAAAGGCGGTTCGCGGCGTGCCGCGGCAATCAGCTTGTTGCCCACCACCAGCAAACGGTAATCGTGGCCGGGCAAGAATTTTTCGACCATCACGGTGCCGTAGCGTTCAGCGGTGGCATAGGCATTGTCAAACGCACTGCGATCGGTGATGTTGACCGTGACCCCTTTGCCTTGGTTGCCGTCTTGTGGCTTCACCACCACGGGCAGGCCCACTTCAAGGGCAATGGCCCAGGCTTCGTCGGGTGTTTGCGCGGGGCGACCCAAAGGCACCGGCACGCCAGCGGCGTGCAGCAGTTTTTTGGTCAGGTCTTTGTCTTGTGCAATCGATTCGGCAATGGCGCTGGTCGAGTCAATTTCAGCGGCCTGAATGCGCCTTTGCTGAGAGCCCCAGCCAAATTGCACCATGCTGCCATCGGTCAGACGGCGATATGGAATGCCACGTGCCACGGCGGCATCGACAATCGCGCCGGTGGACGGGCCCAAGCGCACATCCTCGTCCAATTCGTGCAGTTGGGCCAGGGCATTTTCGAGATCAAAGCCATGGCCTTCCATGGCTGCGCGGCACAGTTGCTCGGCCAACTCGAGTGCCAAACGCCCGACGGCTTCTTCAGAATATTGCACCACCACTTGGAAAACACCGGCTTCTTCGGTGGCCGTGGTGCGGCTGAACGTGACGGGGCAACCGGCATGCGATTGCAAGGCCAAGGTGACTTTTTCAAGGGCATGGGCCATGCTCGCGGCTTGGCCTGATCGGCTGCCTTCGATCGGGCCGACATCGGGAAAGATGCGGCGCAGGCGTTGTTCAATCGGGTGGTTGGCCGACAAAATCACCTCGCCAGGGGGGCACGTCACGATGGCTTCGATGGCCGTATGACGGCTCCACAAATTGGGACCGCGCAGCGCGCGAATTCTTGACACTTCCATGAACCGGTATTCCTGTGATGCGGTAAGGCCGAGGGGCTCGTCGGGTGTTAATGAGAGGGGCTGGTGGGGAAGCTTTTGACACCGGCACGGATCAAATCGGTGCTGATGTCCAAGGCCCATGCCACACAGGCCGCGACCAACATGTCGTCGCTGTTGAGTCGGCCGTCTTGCAGCAAGCGCGCCACGGCGGGGCGCTTGTTGGACAACACGGCGTGTTCGCGCTCGCCTTCTTTCAAGATCAGTTGGCCATCGCGCCAAAATCCCACGCGGCCGCCTTCAGCCGCATGCGCCACCAAGCGGGGTGCGGTTTCATCAGCGGCATAAAACACCACACTGCCATCGCAATGACGCGCCAACTCGGCCACTTTGGCATCGGCCGCATTCAGCACTGCCGTACCGTGGTCCAACACCACATCGACTTGGGTGCGCACATAGCTGGGCATTTTTTCGTCGGGGCCGGGGTACAAGTCGTCCAGACCTTGGGCTTTGGGCATGCGGGTGACCACGCCCACTTGGCAACGGTCGTAGGGCAAACCTTCGGCCAACAAATGGCGCACATCGCTTTCAAAAACAGCGGCTTGAACCGATCGGTTGATCAGCAGGCGTTGGGCATTCTCCCAGTCCATGCCGCCGGTGCTTTGCAATTTGCGTTGGTTCATGAACAAGCCGTCGGCACAGGCCAAGCCGGTGTACAGACCCTTCAAGTGCAAAAGCCAAGACACCAGCTGAGCCGGGCGAGTGGTGTCGCCATCGCCCATCAGGCCAATCACTGGAATGCGCCCGGTATCAACGGGTTTGAACAAATGGTTTGCAATCGCTTTGCCTACAGGGCGGGGCTGGCCAATGCCGGGCTTGAGGTGCATCAGCAAACCTGGGCCCGCATTGACTTCAACAATGGCGCCACCTTGCGCGGCCAAGGGCTGCGAAATGTCTTGAGCCACCAAATCAACGCCCGCAATGTCAAGGCCCACCACGCGGGCGGCCAGCACCGCTTGTGCGGCGACTTCAGGGTGCACCAAGTCCGTCACATCCCAAGCCATGTTGCCGGTGCGCATGATCAAAACCGAGCGGCCTTTTTCGGGCACGCTGTCCGCATTCAGCCCTTGCCGTTTGAGCTCTAACACCGAGGTGGTGTGTTCGTCCAAGCGAATCGTATCGAGCGGAAAATCTTCTTCTTCACCACGGCGCGGATCCGAGTTGATTTGCAACTCGATCAACTCGGCCACGGTGTGCACCCCATCCCCCACCACACTGGCGGTTTCGCCTTTGTTGGCGGCCGCCACGTGGTCGCCGACCACCAGCAAACGGTGCTCTTCACCGCGAATAAAACTCTCCACGATGACTTCGCTGCCCTCGGCCAGCGCAATGTCATAAGCGGCTTCGATGTCTTCTTGGCGTGACAACTCCAGCGACACCCCACGCGCATGGTTGCCGTCGGTGGGCTTCACGCAAACGGGCAAGCCAATGTCTTGCGCCGCTTCCCAAGCGGCGGCAGGGCTGTCCACAATTTTTCCCTGGGGAACGGGTACGCCGCAGGTGCTGAGCAACTGCTTGGTCAGGTCTTTGTCTTTGGAGATGCCTTCGGCAATCGCGCTGGTGCGGTCGGTCTCTGCCGTCCAGATACGGCGTTGCTGGTCACCGTGACCGAGTTGCACCAAGTTGCCGTCGTTCAAACGAATCGAGGGAATGCCCCGTTCGCTGGCCGCATCCACAATGCTGGCCGTGCTGGGCCCGATGCACAGGCTGTCAACCATTTGCTTGAGTAGGTTGACTTCGCCCTGAACATCAAAAGTGCGGTCTTCGATGGCCGCCAAAATCAGCGCGCGGGCGGCTTCAAGGGCGCGTCGGCTGACGGCTTCATGGCGGGTGCGAATGACCACTTTGTAGACGCCGCGTGGACCGGCTTCGCGGGCTTTGCCGAAACCAGTTTGCATGCCCGCTTGGGTCTGCAACTCCAGCGCCACGTGCTCCAGCACATGGCCTGCCCAAGTGCCTTCTTCTAGGCGTTGCAAAAATCCACCGCGTTCACCCACGCTGCAGCGGTGCTCCACCAAGCCTGGCAGCCAAGCGGTCAGGCGTTGGTTAAAGCCGGGCAGGGTATTGGAAGGAAAGTCTTCGAGGGCGCCGATGTCAATGAGCGCTTCCATGACAGGACGGTAGGTCCAGATGTTGGGCCCGCGCAAATGGGTCATGCGCAGAAATTGGATGTTTTTGGCGTTCATGAATGAAATGGGCGGCGATACAATGACCGGCCTGTCATGGCGCTGGTTGATTGCACGGGATTCAAAAGAGTCATGGGCAGTTCATGGGCTGTCGTGTGCGACATCAATGCTTGTTTTTCTGTCTCGCCGGCCGCTGGGTCGTTCGAGTCGCTTCCGGTTCATCCTTCAATGACATCAATTTCACCTTTGGCCTCTGCATCTCGTCAGGTTTTGCCCGACGCTTGGCAGGCTGAAGTCCATTCATGTCTGCAACCTGATGAAAACGCAACAGCTTGGCTGGAGGTTGACCTGGATGGCAGCTTGCAATTTGCCAAAAGTGTCATCATTTTGACCGATCAGCGGGTCTTATCCCGGGCGCCAGGTGAAAAAAATTGGTCCAGTTGGTCTTTGCAAGCCGGTTTCTCTCTGAAACTCTCCGACCACGCCGGGGTGGGCACACTGGTCCTCACCAGCCCTGAGGGACAGCTGGCGGTCTGGCGCTTTACATTGGGCTTACAAGCCGCGGTGGCACGCTGGGTTGCCCAGTTTGAAAGCCAGCTGGCTCAAGCTGTGGCCCAGCCGGGCGAGGCCCTTGAGGGCCGCCCATTGCAAACGCTGTTGTCGGGCTCGGTGTGCCCGGTGTGCCAGCAAGTCATGAGCGATGACGACGAGGAATGCCCCAGCTGCGGCCGCGAAGACTTGGCGCCGCCCTCGACCTGGACCTTGTTCAAACTCTGGCGTTTTGCAAGGCCTTATCAGCGCTCGCTGTTGGCGGGATTTTTGCTGACTTTGGCGGCCACGGCAGCGACCTTGGTGCCGCCTTACCTCACCATGCCCTTGATGGACGACATCTTGATTCCTTACCAAAACGGCAAGGCCATCGATCCGGCATTGGTGTCCATGTATTTGCTGGGTTTGTTGGCTTCAGCGTTGTTGGCTTGGGGCTTGGGTTGGGCCAAAACCTACATCTTGGCCTTGGTCTCTGAGCGCATTGGCGCTGACCTTCGCACCACCACTTACGAGCATCTGCTGAAACTCTCGCTCGAGTATTTTGGCGGTCGCCGTACCGGCGATTTGATCGCCCGCATCGGCAGTGAAACCGACCGCATCAACGTCTTCTTGTCTTTGCATTTGCTGGACTTCGCCACCGATGTGTTGATGATCTTGATGACCGCAGTCATCTTGTTCACCATCAACCCCACCTTGGCGCTGGTGACCTTGTTGCCGCTGCCGTTCATCGCTTGGTTGATCCATGTGGTGCGTGAAAAACTCCGCACCGGCTTTGAAAAAATTGACCGCGTTTGGGCCGAAGTCACCAACGTATTGACCGACACCATCCCCGGCATTCGGGTGGTCAAAGCCTTTGCCCAAGAAGACCGTGAAGCGCAGCGATTCAAAGATGCCAACAAGCACAATTTGCAAGTCAACGACCGGTTGAACCGGGTCTGGTCGCTGTTCTCGCCCACCGTGACCTTGATGACCGAGATCGGGCTGTTGGTGGTGTGGGGCTTTGGCATTTGGTTGGTCTCAGACGACCAGATCACCGTGGGTGTGTTGACCGCATTTTTGGCCTACATCGGCCGCTTTTACAGCCGCCTCGACTCAATGAGCCGCATTGTCTCGAACACCCAAAAAGCGGCGTCGGGCGCGAAGCGCATTTTTGACATCCTCGACCATGTCTCCAGCGTGCCCGAGCCACAGCAACCCACCGCATTGCCCGCCAAAGTGCAAGGGCGCATCACGGTGCGCGATGCGGGCTTTCGGTATGGCAACCGCGCCGTGATTCGGCAACTCAACTTGGACATTCAACCCGGACAAATGATTGGCTTGGTGGGCCACAGCGGGTCGGGTAAAAGCACCTTGGTCAACCTGATTTGCCGTTTTTACGACCTGTCTGAGGGCGCCATTGAGTTGGATGGCACCGACATTCGGCAATTGAAAGTGGCCGACTACCGTCGCCAAATTGGCTTGGTCTTGCAAGAGCCGTTTTTGTTCTTTGGCACCATTGCCGACAACATCGCTTACGGCAAACCCGAGGCCACCCGAGAGGACATTGTGGCCGCCGCACGGGCCGCACACGCCCACGAGTTCATCTTGCGCATGCCGCAGGGCTATGACTCGTTGGTGGGCGAGCGCGGCCAAGGGCTGTCGGGTGGTGAGCGCCAACGCATTTCAATTGCGCGCGCCTTGCTCATCAACCCGCGCATCTTGATCTTGGACGAAGCCACCTCGGCTGTGGACACCGAGACCGAAAAAGAAATTCAACGGGCGCTGGACAATTTGGTGCGCGGCCGCACCACGATTGCGATTGCGCACCGCTTGTCGACGCTGCGCAAAGCCGACCGCTTGGTGGTGATGGACAAAGGGGTGGTGGTGGAAGTGGGCACCCACGATGACCTGATCGAAGCCCAAGGCGCCTACTGGCGCTTGTACGAAGCGCAACAACGCCAGGCAGAAACCGAAGCCGTGCTGGGTGGCAGCCTGGATGCCGCAATCCCCAAGGTGACCGCATGAGCCCATCGTTTGATTTGAACCGCGATGCGTTTGGCCGCTGGGTGTTGCAGATGCCTGACGGCACGCAGCATGTGCCCGTGACCGCCTTGCGCGCCTACCCCGTATCAGCGCCCGACGATGGTGTGGCGCTGATGGACGCAGAAGGGCATGAGTTGCTCTGGGTGCCGCTGTTGGGGCAACTCGAAGTGCCGCTGCGTGACAAGGTGAAACAAGCCTTGAACGAACGCGAGTTTTTGCCCGAAATATTGCAGCTGATTCAAGTCAGCAGTTTTGCCACCCCCAGCACTTGGACGGTGCTGACCGATCGGGGCGAGACGCAGTTTTTGCTCAAAGGCGAAGAGGACATCCGCCGACTGACCGGCACGGTGCTGTTGATCAACGACATCAACGGGGTGCAGTTCATGATTCGCGATTTAGCGGCCATGGACAAACACTCCCGCAAATTGCTCGACCGCTTTTTATGAGCGTGACCGCTGCTGTGTTGCAGCGGTCACTGCGCCTTCAGGCCTTCAGCCTCAGGCGCCAAAAAAGCCCTTCAGCTTGTCGGTCCAGCTTTCGCCGCTGGGCTGGTGTTTGCCACCCCCTTTGGCCAGCGAGTCTTCAAACTCTTTGAGCAGTTTGCGTTGGTGCTCGGTGAGTTTGACCGGTGTTTCCACGGTGATGTGGCAATACAGGTCGCCCGGATAACTGCCCCGCACGCCCTTGATGCCCTTGCCCCGCAGCCTGAACTGCTTGCCGGTTTGGGTGCCTTCAGGAATGTCGATGGCGGCTTTGCCACCCAAGGTGGGCACATCGATTTCGCCGCCCAACGCGGCCTTGGCGAAACCAATGGGCACGGCGCAATGCAGGTCGTCGCCATCGCGCTCAAAAATGGCGTGTTTCTTGAGGCGGATCTCGATGAACAAATCGCCAGGTGGGCCGCCATTGGTGCCGGGTTCGCCGTTGCCTGCGCTGCGAATGCGCATGCCATCGTCGATGCCTGCTGGGATTTTGACTTCGAGGGTTTTTTGTTTCTTGACCTTGCCTTGCCCGTGGCAAGTGCCGCAAGGGTCGGGGATGATCTTGCCGGTGCCGCGGCAGTGCGGGCAGGTTTGCTGCACGCTGAAAAAGCCTTGGCGCATTTGGACTTGACCTTGCCCATGGCAAGTCGCGCAGGTCTTGGCACTGGTGCCCGGTTTGGCGCCGGTGCCGTCGCAGGTGTCGCACTCGTCCCAGCTGGGAATGCGCAGTTGTGAGTCTTTGCCGTTGGCGGCTTCTTCGAGCGTGATCTCCATGGCGTAGCTGAGATCGGCACCCCGGAACACCTGGCGACCACCGCCGCGACCACCACGACCTTGGCCACCAAAGATATCGCCAAAGATATCGCCAAACGCATCGCCAAAGCCACCAAAGCCTTCGGCGCCACCGCGCATGTTGGGGTCGACACCGGCGTGGCCATGCTGGTCATATGCCGCACGTTTTTGTGCGTCCGACAGCATCTCATAGGCTTCTTTGACTTCTTTGAACTTGGCCTCGGCATCTTTGGCCTTGGCGTCGTCACCCTGGTTGCGGTCAGGGTGGTACTTCATCGCCAGTTTGCGATAAGCCTTTTTGATGTCATCGTCTGAGGCGTTTTTGGCGACACCCAGCACTTCGTAAAAATCTCGTTTGGCCATGAGGCAATCCAACCGTTAGAACAAGAACGCCGCGAAGGCGATTCAGGGGTCTGAATCAGCTTGCGCGGCGGGGCTGCGGGAAACCCGCAGTGGCAAAAGGGTTAGCCTTTTTTAACTTCTTTGACTTCTGCATCCACCACATTGTCGTCTTGTGGCTTGGCATCGGCTGCGCCCGCTGCGCCGGCACCCGCAGCGGCTTGCTGCGCTTGCATTTCGGCATAGACCTTTTCGCCCAGCTTCTGGCTGGCCGTCATCAGGGCTTCGGTTTTGGCTTCAATGGCGGTTTTGTCCTCGCCTTTCAAAACCTCTTCCAAGTCTTTGGCGGCGGCTTCGATGGCTTCTTTTTCAGCCGCTTCGATCTTGTCGCCGTGCTCGGTCAGACTCTTCTTGACGCTGTGCACCGCGGCTTCGCCGGCGTTGCGGGCTTGTACCAGCTCCAGTTTTTTCTTGTCTTCTTCGGCGTTCAACTCGGCGTCTTTCACCATTTGTTGAATTTCGGCTTCAGACAAACCGGAGTTGGCCTTGATGGTGATCTTGTTTTCTTTGCCTGTGCCTTTGTCTTTGGCGCCCACATGCAAGATGCCGTTGGCGTCAATGTCAAATGACACTTCAATCTGGGGTGTGCCGCGAGAAGCTGGGGGGATGCCCTCGAGGTTGAATTCGCCCAGCAACTTGTTGCCAGATGCGATGTCACGCTCGCCTTGGAACACCTTGATCGTCACGGCCGGCTGGTTGTCTTCAGCGGTCGAGAAAGTCTGTGCAAACTTGGTGGGGATGGTGGTGTTCTTGGTGATCATTTTGGTCATGACACCGCCCATGGTCTCGATGCCCAAAGACAAAGGCGTCACGTCCAGCAGCAACACGTCGGTGCGGTCGCCGGACAGCACTTGGCCCTGAATGGCGGCACCCACGGCCACGGCTTCGTCGGGGTTCACGTCTTTGCGCGGCTCTTTGCCAAAGAACTCTTTGACCTTTTCTTGCACCTTGGGCATGCGCGACATGCCGCCGACCAAAATGATGTCATCGATCTCGCCAACGGACACGCCAGCGTCCTTGATGGCCATGCGGCAAGGGGCGATGGTGCGCTCGATCAACTCTTCCACCAACTGCTCGAGCTTGGCGCGTGTCAATTTCACGTTCAGGTGTTTGGGGCCTGTGGCGTCGGCGGTGATGTAGGGCAGGTTGACGTCGGTCGAGGCCGAGCTGGACAGCTCGATCTTGGCTTTTTCGGCGGCTTCTTTCAGGCGCTGCAAAGCCAACACGTCTTTGGCCAAATCCACACCAGATTCTTTCTTGAACTCGGTGATGATGAAGTCGATGATGCGTTGGTCAAAGTCTTCGCCGCCCAAGAAGGTGTCGCCGTTGGTGGACAAGACTTCGAACTGTTTTTCACCATCGACATCGGCGATTTCGATGATGGACACGTCAAAGGTGCCGCCGCCCAAGTCGTACACCGCGATCTTGCGGTCGCCCTTTTCAGATTTGTCCAAACCAAAGGCCAGCGCAGCGGCGGTAGGCTCGTTGATGATGCGCTTGACGTCCAGACCGGCAATGCGGCCAGCGTCTTTGGTGGCTTGGCGCTGTGCGTCGTTGAAGTAAGCGGGCACGGTGATGACGGCCTCGGTCACTTCTTCGCCGAGGTAGTCTTCGGCGGTTTTCTTCATCTTGCGCAAAATCTCAGCACTGATTTGCGGTGGCGCGAGTTTGTTGCCACGCACTTCCACCCAGGCGTCGCCGTTGTCGGCTTTGGCAATGGTGTAAGGCATCAAGTCGATGTCTTTTTGGACTTCTTTCTCGGCAAATTTACGACCGATCAGGCGCTTGACCGCGTACAGGGTGTTGCGGGGGTTGGTGACCGCTTGGCGCTTGGCCGAGGCGCCGACCAAGATTTCGCCGTCTTCTTGGTAAGCAATGATGGACGGGGTGGTGCGAGCGCCTTCGGCGTTTTCGATCACTTTGGTCGTGTTGCCTTCCATGATGGCCACGCACGAGTTGGTGGTGCCCAAGTCAATACCGATGATTTTTCCCATTTTGATGCTCCGAAATTGAGTAAAAGTGCAGATGTTTTGCAGGTGGGGCGCAAGGGGAGGTTTTCAAGTCCCCTTACGCCAAAAAAGGTTTTTGCTTACTTGGGGGCCGTGACCGTGACCAATGCGGGACGCAACACGCGCTCGGCAATGGAGTAGCCCTTTTGCAGCACGGTGACGACGGTGTTGGCCTCTTGATCGGCCGGCACCACGCTGATGGCCTGGTGGTGGTGGGGGTCAAACTTGGTGCCAGCGGGTGGGTTGATCTCCACCACTTTGTTGCGCTCTAGGGCGCTTTTCAGCTGGCGCAGGGTGGCTTCAGAGCCTTCACGGATTTGCTCAATCGTCACGTTGGGGATGGCCAAACCCGCCTCGAGGCTGTCCAGAACCGGCAACAAGCTGTCGGCAAAGCCTTCGACCGCGAACTTGCGGGCCTTGGCGATCTCGTCGTCCGCACGGCGACGGGCGTTTTGCACATCGGCTTGGGCACGCAGGTATTGGTCGGCCAGATCGGCGTTTTGCGCCTTCAGGTTGGCCAGTTCGGCTTGGGCGTCGGCCAAGGGGTCGGCCAAAGGGTCTGTTTGGGCCGCAGCGTTTTCGGCATGGGCATTCGCACCGGCCAGTGCGTCCTCGGTCTGGGGCTTGTTTTCGGGGTTTGGGGTGGCTTCTGACATGAACGATGTCCGCAAAATTGAATACCCCTCGTAAATAGGGGCGTTTTTTCAGGCTTCAAGAGGGTTGTGCCGGGGCCACAGTGGCCGGGGCACAAGAAAAAACCCGCCAAACGGCGGGTTGGGCCAAACCGACGCGGGCGTCGGAGCCGTCAGGAGCGTCGGATCAGTCCAGAGCCAACAATTCGACGTCAAATTTCAGCGTGGCGTTGGGAGGAATCACGCCACCCGCGCCGCGCGCGCCATAGCCCAGCTCGGCCGGGATGATGAGGGTGCGTTGGCCCCCCACTTTCATGCCCGCGACGCCTTCGTCCCAGCCTTTGATGACCATGCCTGCGCCCAAACCAAAGACAAAGGGGTCACGGCGGTCGCGGCTCGAGTCAAACTTGGCGCCTTGTTCGCCGTCTTTGTAGAGCCAGCCGGTGTAGTGCACGGTGACGTCTTGA
The DNA here is from genome assembly GCA_046047055.1 of Pseudomonadota bacterium. Taxonomy (GTDB): domain Bacteria; phylum Pseudomonadota; class Gammaproteobacteria; order Burkholderiales; family Burkholderiaceae_C; genus Limnohabitans_A. Next base: position 47,136 of record JBJOIR010000004.1, read on the forward strand.
CCGGGGGTGGCTTGTGCGCCTTCGCCCACAACGGTGTCTTCATATTGCAGGCCAGATGCGGTGGTGATCATGGGGAAAGCTTTCTTGAGTGGTGCCCTTGGCCCAGTCAGGGGCTGCGCGGGCGGTCGAAAAACAAAATTATGCCAGCAGCCCAAGCCCCGTTCAGGCGGCAAGGCGCCGGATTTTGCGAAGGCCTTGGAGTCGGATCAGCCCAACAGACCGCGCCGGGCCAAGTCGCGCATGAGGGCGTTCAGTCCATAAGTCCAAGGTGGCGCTTGGTCGGAGGTGGTGACGCGGTTGACCAAGGTGCCCAACTGGGGGGTGGAGACGCTCACCACATCGCCCACGGCGTGGGTGAAGCCTTGCCCGGGGCCATAGCGGTCTTGCGTGGGCGCAAACATGGTGCCCAAAAACAGCACCATGCCGTCGGGGTATTGGTGGTTGGGGCCGAGGGCTTGGGCCGCCAAGTCGAGCGGGTCGCGGCTGATTTGCGACAGCGAGCTGCTGCCTTGCATGACAAAACCATCGGTGCCTTGCACGCGCAGGCTCAGGTCGCATTGGCGCACATCGTCCAAGGTGTAGTGCGCATCAAACAAGCGAATGAAGGGGCCAATGGCGCAACTGGCGTTGTTGTCTTTGGCTTTGCCCAGCAACAAGGCGCTGCGGCCCTCGAAGTCGCGCAAATTCACATCGTTGCCCAATGTGGCGCCCACGACCTCGCCACGCGAGTTGACGGCCAGCACAATTTCGGGCTCGGGGTTGTTCCATTGGCTGCCGGGGTGAAGCCCCACCAGAGCCCCGCTGCCGACCGCACTCATCGGTTGGGATTTGGTGAAGATTTCGGCATCGGGCCCAATGCCCACTTCCAAATACTGCGACCACATACCTTGGGCCAGCAACACGTCTTTCAGCTTGGCCGCCTCGGGCGAGCCGGGTTTGACACTGCGCAGGTTGTCGCCAATCACAGCCACCACCGCTTGGCGCACCGCTTCGGCGCGGCGGGCGTCGCCGCGTGCTTGTTCTTCGATGACGCGCTCGAGCATGCTGGCCACAAAGGTCACACCGGCAGCCTTGACGGCTTGCAAGTCGCAAGGCGCCAAAAACCAAGGTGCTTGGGGGTTGCGCTCGCTTTCGTCGCTGTTGGCCAGCACGTCAGCGGTCGTTGCCAAACGCACAGCTTGGCCAGACTTTAAAAAAGCTTGAACGCGCGTGGCCGGTTGGTCCAACTCGAGCAGTGCGCTGCAGGTGGGGGCCAAAGGCGACAAATCGAGCACATGCTCGGGGGTCACTGCCACCACCACGGGGCCGATTTCGGCCTGCCAAATGCGGCCAATCAACAAGGCCTGGTCGCCAGAGGAGGGCAGGGAGGTGTGCATGAAAGACCTTTGCGATCAAGAAAACGGCAGAAACCCGGAGTGTGCCTCAGAGGTAAATTTTTTGCAGCAAGGTCAGCAGTGTTTGACGCTGCGCAGGAGTCAGTTTGGCCGTTTTTTCAATCTCAAGTTCACTGGCCGTTTGCTCCGCTTGCACCATCAAGGCTTGTCCTTTGGCGGTGGCATGCAGGCCCACGGCACGGCCATCGTGCGGGTGGGGTTTTCGCTCAATCAAACCCCGTGATTCGAGCGACTGAATCAAGCCCACCAAGTTGGGCGGCAGCAAGTTGAGGGCAGTGCACAGTTGCCGCGAGGTCACGCCCGGGTTGTGCTGAATGGTCGACATGACTGAAAAATCTACGGGCTTCAGGCCATAAGGGGCCAACCGCTCTAGGAACAATTCAATGATGCTGAGCGCCGCGCGTCGGGCGTTGTAGCCCATGAGGGTTTGCAGGTAGCTGGTGTCGATTTTGTCGACCGACTCGGCCTTGGCCAATTTTTCTTTGGCCCCGCGCGGCTTTTTGACCAGACTCTTGCGCGAGCCGGCCGCTGTGGGCTTGGGGGCAGGTGAAACGGCCATGGTGATGCAGGAGAACTGTGAAACCAGAGAAGTCAGGCAAGTAGGGGTGTGATTATGTGCCGACCGCCTCACATTGCTGCACGATGATGAAGGTGCGCATCTGAAATTCGGGCAAGACCCAGTTGCGCAGGGCTTGGGCCGGGGCCGCCCAGCGGGCTTCGGCGTTGGGCGTTTCTACGTCGACCCCTGCATCGATTTGCAACCAAGCCCAGTCCATCAGTACCAAGGCCACGGCACGCAAATAGTCATCGGCGACACGGAAGGCCAAGGCCGCATCGCGTGGCGCGGTTTGCACTATTTGTCCCGTCACGGCACGCAGGGTCTGGATGCGGGCGAGGGCGGAGGTGCTGGATTTGTGGTCTTGGGGCAGACTGGCCTGCAAGCTGTCCAACAAAGCGTTCATGCTGGCGCCACCATCGGGCAGCACCTTGCGCACCAACAGGTCGATGGCCTGAATTTCGTTGGTGCCCTCGTAGATCATGGCCACGCGCGCGTCGCGCACGATTTGCTCAATGCCCCACTCGCGCACATAGCCGTGGCCGCCAAACACCTGCAAGCAATCGCTGCCGCCATGAAAGGCTTGGTGTGTGAACACCGACTTCATGACCGGTGTGACCAAGGCGCACCACCGCTGCGCAGCGGCTTGGGCATCGGCATGGGGGCTGTGTTTGATCAGGTCCAACTCGAGCGCGGTGCGGTAAGCCAGCACACGACCGGCATCGACCCACGCGCGTTGCGTGTCCAAAATGCGGCGCATGGCGGGGTGCTCTGCAATCAGGTCGGCTTCGGCTGCTGATTTGCCTTTGCCTGGGGCACGCATTTGACGGCGCTCTTGGGCATAGGCATCGGCTTTTTGCCAAGCGGCATCGAGCAGGCCAATGCCCTGCAAAGCCACATGCAAACGGGCCGCGTTCATCATGACAAACATGGCGTTCAGGCCTTTGCCCGGTTCACCCACGATGGCGCACACCGCTTCGTCAAAGCGCATCACGCAAGTTGGGCTGCCATGCAGGCCCATTTTTTCTTCTATGCGGTCGCAGTGAACACGGCTGCGGCTGCCATCGGGGTAAAACTTGGGCACCAAAAACAGCGACAGGCCTTTGGGGCCGGGGGGCGCATCGGGCAAGCGGGCCAACACCAAATGAACGATGTTGTCGGTCAGGTCGTGTTCGCCACCCGAGATAAAAATCTTCGTGCCACTGACGGCGTATCGGCCCTGGGGGTCATTCGCCATGGGCACAGCCTTGGTGCGAGCCAAGCCCAAATCTGAGCCCGCATGGGGTTCGGTCAGGCACATCGTGGCCAGCCATTCCCCGGTGGCCACTTTTTCTAAGTACTGCGCTTTCAGGTCATCGCTGGCGTAGTGCTTGATGCATTCATAAGCCCCGTGCAGCAGACCGGGCGCCATGGTCCAGCCGTGGTTGGCGGCTGACAGCATTTCGTACAGCATGGCCTCGAGCACGCTGGGCAGGCCTTGGCCACCGTCGTCGGTGTGGGCTGACAATGCAGGCCAGCCGGATTGCCAAAATGTTTGGTATGCCGCTTTGAAGCCGGGCGGCATGGTGACCGCGCCGTCTTGCCACTGGGCCCCAATTTCATCACCGTCCCGGTTCAGGGGGGCGACCACTTCCCCGACAAACTTGCCGGCTTCTTCCAGCACCTGCTGCATCAGCTCAGCATCAACCTCTGAAAAGACCGGCAATGCTTGCAATTGAGCAGGGGCATTCAACACGCGCGACAACAAAAAATGCATGTCTTCGGTGCGGGGCTGGTAAGCGTTCATGGTCGAGGTTGGCGGTTTGCGGTTGGGGGATTTGTCAGTCAATGGCACTGGGGCACCCGACGGGTGCCCCAGTGAGCCCAGTTGTGGCCGAATGGCCGATCAGGAGTCCACGCTGAAGCCGATGCGCTTGATCAGAGGGCCCCAACGGTCCAGTTCCACTTGCGAACTCTTCAGTTGGTCGGCAGGCGTGCCGCCATAAGGAATCAAGCCGACCACGGTCAAGGCGTCTTGCACGCCTTTGTCTTTGAGTGCGGCATTGATGGCCGTGTTGGCAGCTTGGATCACGTTGGCAGGGGTTTTGGCGGGTGCGTAAAAACCAAACCACTCTTCCACGGTCAACTCAGGGAAGCCTTGCTCAGCAAAGGTGGGCACGTCAGGCACAAAAGGCGAGCGGGTTTTGCCCGAGGTGGCCAGAATGCGCATCTTGCCGGCTTTGTGGTTGGCAATGAAGTCGCCGTGCGGTGTGAACATGCAAGCGATCTGACCGCCGACCACATCGGTCACGCCGGGCACCGAGCCGCGGTAGGGCACGTGCTTGAACTCGAAGTTTTGGTTCAGGCCCAACAACGCGCCAATGAAGTGAGGGGTCGAACCGGCCGCGGGAGAGCCATAGCTGGCTTGCGCTGGATTGGCTTTGGCCCAAGCCACAAAGTCCTTCACGTTTTTGACGGTGGCGGGCACCATGGGGCCCACGGCCAGACCGTGGTGGATCATGGACGATGTGCCCACGGGCAAGAAGTCTTCAAAGGGTTTGTATTGCAGGTTTTTGAAGATGTGCGGATACAGCGAGATGGCCGAGAACGGGGTCATGGCCAACACAGAACCATCGGCTGGCGCTGTTTTCAGCAGGTTCAGAGCAATCTGACCGCCAGCACCGGGGCGGCTGTCGATGATGCCGGCGTTCTTGCTGTAAGGCGTGCCGCCAAATTTTTCGGCCACGCGGCGGGCACAAATGTCACCGGCGCTGCCGGGTGGAAAGCCATACAGCACTTTGACCTGCTCAATCGGCATGCCCGATTGCGCCCATGCTTGCTGGAATGCGGTGCTGCCCAAAATGGCGGCGCTCACAGCGGATTGGATAAATTCTCGGCGGTTACTCATGGTTGTCTCCTCTTTTGGGGTTGAAAAACGTCTACACAGGGGGAACTGATTCGGCACTCAGGTGCACAAAGCCTTGATGTCTTGGGGCACGGGGATGGCCTTGATGCGGTCGGGATCGTCCGGGTGCTTGATGCAAAAAGCGCGCACTTCGGTGCCCTCGCACAATACGGTGTCGCCACGCATCACCACGTGCTTGTGCACGATGACTTTTTCGCGCCACTCTTGCACGCTGGTGTGCACCTGAAGCGTCTCGCCGTAGGTGGCAGGGCGCATGAATTTGGTGTTGATCTCCAGTAAAGGGGTGCCGATGATGCCGCGCGTTTTGACCAGTTCGCGCCAAGGCGGCACGCCGCATTGCACAAAAAAGTTCAACGAGGCGGCGTCCATCCATTTGGAGAAATTCGGAAAGAAGACGATGCCTGCGGGGTCGCAGTCGCCAAACATCACTTGCACTTCGTAAACCACTGTTTTGCTCATGGTGCTCTTTCAGCGCGGGGCCATGCGCAGTGCACCATCCAAGCGAATGGTCTCGCCGTTCAGGTGGTCGTTGGCGACAATGTGACAGGCCAGTTCGGCAAATTCGCTGGGCTTGCCCAAGCGCGATGGAAACGGAATGCTGGCCGCCAACGATTGCTGCACCGGCTCAGGCAAGCTGGCCAACAGCGGGGTCGAAAACAAGCCGGGTGCGATGGTGCACACGCGGATGCCGTGTTGCGCCAAGTCACGCGCCATGGGCAGCGTCATGCCTGCCACGCCGGCCTTGGATGCGCTGTAGGCCTGCTGGCCCACTTGGCCATCGAATGCGGCGACCGATGCGGTGAACACCATCACGCCCCGGGCGTTGTCGGCCAAGGGAGGCAACTTGGCGCAGGCGGCAGCAAACAAACGGGCCGCGTTGTAGGTGCCGATCAGGTTGACATGGATGACTTTGGCAAAGTCTTCCAACGGGGCTGCAGCGCCGTCTTTGCCGACCACGCGTTTGGCGGTGCCAATGCCGGCGATTTGCATCAAGATGCGCGCCGGGCCATGGGCAGTGGCCGCTTGCGCGATGGCTTGGGCCATGCTGTCGGGATCGGAGACATTGCAATGCACGGCCACGGCGGCACCTGCGCCGTGTTGCGCGCACAGCTCTTGTGCCACGCGCTCGGCGTTGGCCATGTTGAGGTCGAGCACCGCAACTTTGGCGCCGAGCCGGGCCAGTTCGCGGGCAGTGGCTTCGCCCAAGCCAGAGCCACCACCGGTGACCAGAGCTGCTTGTCCTTGGATGTTCATAAGGGGTCCTGTTGGAGGAATGGTTTCAGTCTTTGCCCGGCCATCGGGCTGCAGCGGGGTTTTCAATCAAGAGGGCAATGCCTTGGCCGCCGCCAACACACGCACTGGCGATGCCATAGCGCAAACCAGCACGTTGCAGTTCGCGTGCCAGCGTGAGCGTCAAACGCACGCCGGTGCACGCCAAAGGGTGGCCCAACGCAATCGCACCGCCGTTCACATTCAGCTTGGCCATGTCAAGGCCCAACTCGCGGCCCACAGCCAAGGTTTGTGCGCCTTGTGCCTCGTTGATCTCAAAGCGCCCAATGTCAGACAGTTGAAGGCCGGTGCGCTCCAACAGCAGGCGAATGGCGGGGGCGGGGCCAATGCCCATGATTTCTGGAGGCACTCCGACCGAGGCCGCGGCCACCACACGCGCCAGCGGTTTTTTGCCATGCGCTTGGGCATAGGCGCCCGAGGTCACCACACAAGCCGCGGCGGCATCGACCAAGGCGGCGCTGTTGCCGCCGGTTTGCACGCCGCCTTCGTAAACGGGCTTCAGTTTGGCCAGCACCTCGACGGGTGAGATGCGGGCGTGGGTGTCGGCGCTGACCTCGGTCACTTTGCCTTGCAGCTTGATGCCGCGAGACTTGTAGCCCTCGAGTTCAAACTTTTCAGTGACCACCGGCACGATCTCGCCAGCATGGAAACCGGCTGCTTGCGCGGCGACCGCTTTGGCAAACGAGTCGGAGGCAAATTGGTCCACCTCTTCGCGGGTGATGCCGTATTTTTTGGCCAAGTTTTCGGCCGTCTGAATCATGTTGATGCCGGCTGCAGGGTCTTTCAAGGCTTCCCACATGTAGTCTTTGAAGCCTACCGGTGCGCCCAATTTGAAGCCAGTTCGGTGGTCGAAGGCGGCAATCGGGTTGCGCGTCATGCTCTCGGTGCCCACCACCAGGGCGGCATCGCAGACGCCGGCCTCGATCTGCTCGCCGGCTTGGCGAAACAACTCAAAACCGGTGCCGCAAATGCGCTGCGCCATGATGGCCGGCACTTCTTGCGGGACACCCGCATACAAGCCAATGTGGCGCGGCAAGAAAAATTGGTCAAAGTCGCCCGGTGCCATGTTGCCGGTGATGACCGAGCCAATTTCAGTGGCTGCAATGTCGGCACGCTTCAAGGCCTCGCGGGCTGCCTTGATGCCCAAGTCAGTGGGCGAAATGTGACCCAAAGCGCCACAGTAATCGACCATCGGCGTGCGCACGCCGGCGTGCATCCAGACATCTGCAAATGCGTTGAAAAAACCTTTTTGGGCCATCTTCGGGGTGCTTTCGGGTCAGACTTGGGGCTTGACGATGAAGTGCAAGGTGTCGCCATGCAAAGCGGCCACCGTGTCGGCACGGTGCGTCAGCACAGAGCGCTGGTTGATCGAGCCTTTGTCGGTGATCTCGCCTTTGTCGATGGTTGGCGGTTCGCTCAACAGGCACAGGCGGGCAATGCGGTTGGCACTGCCGGTGGCCGATTGGGCCAAGGCGTTCACCACCTCTTGAAACTTGGCTTGCACGGGCTGCGAGGCCAGCACATCGGCCAAGGGCACATCGGCAGGCAAACCACTCAAGGCGCGCACCGCGGGGGTCGGGAAAATCATGGCGCCGACTTCTTTCATGTTCAGGCCGGTCAACACCGCGTCTTGTACGTAGGGCGCACCTGCCGCAATGATCTTGGCGCGCAGCGGGCCCACGCTTACAAAAGTGCCCGTGGCCAGCTTGAAGTCTTCGGCAATGCGGCCATCAAATTTCAAGCCCAAGTGGACATCGGTTTCGTCGATCCATTTCACCGCATCGCCAGTTTTGAAGAAGCCTTCTTCGTCAAAGGCGCCGGCAGTTTCTTCTGGGTTGCGCCAATAGCCGGGGGTGATGTTGGGGCCGCGGTAACGCACTTCGGTTTTGCCTTGCATGTCCACCAACTTCAGCTCGAGGCCGGGTGTGGGCACGCCCAAATCGCCGGCTTGCACAAAGGGGTTGGTGACAAAAATGCCAAAGGGGCCCGACTCGGTCATGCCCAGGCCGGTGCCCATGACGATGCGTTCGCCCACTTCGCGTTCTTGCGATTCGTACAGGCTGTCCCAAATGGGTTGCGCCAACGCGGCGCCGGCATAAAAGAACATTTGCACCCGCGACAGCAGCGTCTTGCGCAACACGTCGTCGGTCTTCATGGCATTGGCAATGGCTTCAAAGCCAGTGGGCACGTTGAAGTAAACCGTGGGTGCGATTTCACGCAAGTTGCGCAGCGTCTCGCCGATCAGCGCCGGCGTAGGCTTGCCGTCGTCGATGTACATCGTGCCGCCGTGGTAGACCACCATGCCATAGTTGTGGTTGCCACCAAAGGTGTGGTTCCAGGGCAACCAGTCGACCAGCACCAGCTCTTTTTCGGCCAACACCGGCATCGATTGCGCCATTTGCTGTTGGTTGGCGCACCACAAACGCTGGGTGTTGATGACCGCTTTGGGCATCTTGGTCGAGCCGCTGGTGAACAAAAATTTGACGATCGTGTCGGGCCCGGTGGCTTGGATGGCTGCATCCACTGCCGGTGTTGCGGGTGTGGCGCACAGGCTGTCAAAGCGGGTCACGCTGCGGCCTTCGATCTCGCCTTCGACCAACACCACTTCCATGCTGGCATCGACCGTGGCGGCAATGGCTTTGGCGTAGCGTGCATCCGAGGCGAAGACCAGACCCGGGGTGACGGTTTTCAGCACGTGCTTGAGTTTGTCGTAGTCCACACTGACCAGCGAATAGGGGGGCGAGGTGGGCACAAATGGCACACCGGCCACCATGGCGCCGAGGGCCAGCAGCGCATGCTCGAGGCTGTTTTCACTCAAGATCACGACCGGCCGCTCCGCATTCAGTCCCCGATCGATCAGGCCTTGGGCAATGTTGCGCGCGCTCTGCCAGGCTTGGGCATAGGTGATGTGTCGCCACTCGCCCAAAGTGCCGTCGGCCAGTTTGGTGCGGCGCGCCATGAAGCTGTGGTCGGGCTTGGTCGTGGCCCAGTGCTGAAGGCGGTCGGTCATGCGCTCTGCAAAGGGCTGCAAGGGCTGCTCGGCCGTCATGTAGTGCGTGCCGGCCACACCGTCACGCAGCTGGACGCGGGTCACGCCAAATTTGAGGGGGCGAAATCGGGGAGAAGTCATGGGGGCTCCTGCTGCGCTTCAGCCGGCTTTTTGAACTTTGGCAGCCTTGCCTTCCAAGAAGGCGCGTACCCGGGCCTTGGCTTCGGGCGCAGACTGGGCAATGGAAGAGATCAGCGACTCGGTGAAAAAGCCATGGTCTGCAGGTTGCTCGGCAATGCGTGGCAAGGCATGCATCAGGGCAAAGTTGGTGAGGGGCGCGTTGGTGGCGATGCGGGTGGCCAACTCGATGGCTTTTTGCAGGGCGGTGCCCGTGGGCACCAAATACTGCGCAAAGCCCAAGCGCTCACCGTCTTGTGCGTTGTAGACGCGGCCGGTCAGCATCATGTCGGTCATGCGGGCTGCACCAATCAGCTTGGGAATGCGCACCGAGCCGCCCCCGCCCACAAAGATGCCGCGTGTGCCTTCGGGCAGGGCATAAAAAGTACTTTCTTCGGCCACACGGATGTGGCTGGCGCTGGCCAACTCGAGGCCACCGCCGACCACCGCGCCATGCAACGCCGCCACCACGGGCACGCTCCCTTGCTCAATGGCATTGAGTGCCACGTGCCAACTGCGTGAATGGTGAATGCCTTCGCCAGCATCGCGTTCTTTGAGCTCAGACAAATCGAGCCCCGCACAAAAATGGTCGCCTTCGCCGTGCACCACGGCGGCACCGGCTTCGGGCGGCAGGTTTTGAAACACATCGCGCAAGGCTTCGATGAGGCCATCGTTCAAAGCGTTGCGTTTGGCAGGGCGGCACAAACGCACCACGGCCACAGCGCCTTGCATCTCCAAGGCCACACCATGACGGGCGGCGCGTTCGAGAATGGGGTGGTCGGTGTGTGTCATGCAGGTGTCCTCAAAGCACTTGACCAAAGGGTCAAGAAGGTTATTATTGATAACCATATTGTGAGCAGGTCGCCGGACTTCTCAACTTGGTGGTTTCCCTAGGTGATGTGCCCATGGCGCGTTGCGGGTCTGCAAATGGGTGAGCCAGCTTCAAGTTTCGGCTATCGTGCATCCCAAAACTTGCTGTGACTGGAGCCACATGAACCACCAAGACCTGATCGCCATCGACATCCACACCCACGCCGAAGTGAGCTGCTGGAACCCCTTTGACAACTACGGTGAGGAATACGACCGCGCCGCTGACAAGTTTTTTGGCAGCAACCGCCGCCCGACCATCGAAGAAACCGTGGCCTATTACCGCGAGCGCAAGATTGGCTTGGTCATGTTCACCGTGGACAGCGAGTCGCAATTGGGCCGCCGCCGCATTCCCAACGAAGAGATCGCCAAAGCCGCGCGTGACAACAGCGACATGATGGTGGCCTTTGCCAGCATCGATCCGCACAAAGGCAAGATGGGCGCCCGCGAGGCCGAGCGGCTGATCAAGGAAGAGGGCATCAAGGGCTTCAAATTTCACCCCACCGTGCAGGGCTACCACCCTTACGACAAGATGGCCTGGCCGATTTACGAGGTGATCAACCACCACAAATTGCCGGCCATTTTTCACACGGGTCACAGCGGCATTGGCAGTGGCATGCGTTGCGGTGGCGGGCTGCGTCTGGCCTACAGCAACCCCATGCACTTGGACGATGTGGCCATTGACTGGCCTGACATGCAAATCGTCATGGCGCACCCCAGTTTTCCTTGGCAAGACGAAGCCCTGAGTGTGGCCACGCACAAGCCCAATGTCTGGATTGACTTGTCAGGCTGGAGCCCCAAGTACTTTCCTAAGCAACTCATCCAGTACGCCAACACCTTGCTGAAAGACCGCGTCTTGTTTGGCAGCGATTACCCCCTCATCACGCCAGAGCGCTGGATGAAGGACTTTGAGGTGGCCGGCTTCAAGCCCGAGGTGATGCCCGGCATTTTGAAGGACAACGCCATCCGCTTGTTGGGCTTGGACAAAACCGCCTGACCCTTTCCGTCTTGGGGCGCCGGGCCTCCCGCACAGGGCTGTTCAGTTGGATGTGTCGAACGTGTTGGACGTGGCGGAAGTCTCGGAGGCCTCGGAGGCCTCGAGCAGGGGCGCTTGCAACAAGTTGTCCATGGGCCATTGCAGCAATTCGGCCAAACGGCAAACCACCCAGCGCGCCTCTGCCGGATTCAGCACGGCGGGGGCCGCCACCAAGCCCTGTTCACATTGCGCCAGCACCAGGTCTTCTGTGATGCCCAGCGTGAACTGCATGTTGGCGGCTTTTTCGGTGAGCAAATTCGCCAAGTCCTCGCACAGCTCATAGCGCTTGGCCATCGCTTGCCGGTCGATGCTCGGCTTGATCTTGCCCGGCAACACATACAGCGCCGTGAAGCTGCTGGGCATGTTGATCTGGTTGTCGTCGCTCATTTCGGCATCAGACCTTTTTGACGAATTCGGTCTTGAGTTGCATGGGTCCAAAGCCCTCGATCTTGCAGTCGATGTCGTGGTCGCCCTCGACCAAACGGATGTTCTTGACCTTGGTGCCCACCTTCACCACTGAAGACGAGCCTTTGATCTTCAGGTCTTTCACCAAGGTCACGGTGTCGCCGTCTTGCAGCACATTGCCGTTGGCGTCTTTCCAGACCTTGGCCACATCAGCGGCATCGGCTTCGGCGGGGTTCCATTCGTGCCCGCAGCTGGGGCACATCAACAGGGTGCCGTCTTCGTAGGTGTACGCGTCATGGCATTGGGGGCAGGGGGGCAAAGTGCTCATCGTGATCGTGCTTGGCAAAAACCACCATTGTCCACGGCCAAGAACCCCGGCTGTGGTCCACAGCGATGGAGAAGGTCACCCCGGCTCAATCTTTGGACTGCTGCTCAGCCTCTTGTTGGGCTTTTTCTCGCTCGCGCTGCTGACGCGTTTGTTCTTGCGCTTTGCGCACATCGTGCATTTGCCAAAAAGCAAACACAAACACCAACCCGAATACCCCCAGCTCGATCCAAATGCCCATGGCGTGGCTCCTTGATGGCCGCATGGTAGCCCGGTTGATGGACCCATTCACGCGCCATCAAGCCCCCAGGTGTGTCAATTTGAATTGACAGTTCCATAAATAAGGTTATATTGACACTTAAGCCTGTCAGCTGGAGTTGACGGGCCTTCTCTTTCGGAGGTCCTATGAGCCTGTTGACACGCGCAGAGCAAGCCCTGAGCACCCATTTTGAGCAAGCCGCGGGCACCGGTGCCCCGCCACGGCTGGTGGCTGCCATGCGGCATGCGGTGTTTTCGGGCGGCGCCCGCATCCGCCCGCAGTTGTGCATGGCGGTGGCCACAGCGTGTGGCGACGACAGCCCCGAGCTGACCAATGCGGCGGCTGTGGCGCTTGAATTGATGCACTGCGCTTCCTTGGTGCATGACGACATGCCTGCGTTTGACAACGCCGACACCCGGCGCGGTTTGCCCACGGTGCACAAAGCCTTCAGCGAGCCGCTGGCCTTGCTGGCCGGTGACGGTCTGATCGTCATGGCTTATCGGGTGCTGCTGCAAGCCGGTGTGCCGCAACCCGACCGCCTGATCGCGCTGATGGACAACCTGACCCAAGGCGTGGGCTTGCCACATGGCATCGTGGCCGGGCAGGCGTGGGAGTGCGAGACCAGCGCCAACCTGAGCCAATACCAACGCGCCAAGACCGGCGCTTTGTTTGTCTCGGCCACCTGCGCGGGGGCGCTGAGCTGCGGCCACGCGCCCGAGCCCTGGGCGCCTTTGGGCAGCTATTTGGGCGAAGCCTACCAAGTGGCCGACGACATCCGCGATGTGATCGCCGATGCCGCCACCTTGGGCAAGCCCGCTGGACAAGATGCGTTGCACGCCCGCCCCAGCTCGGCACAGGCGCTCGGCCTGACTGGCGCGATTGCGCACTTTGACCACCTGATTGACCAAGCCGCGGGCTCGATCCCTCCCTGTTCGTGCCGCGACATGTTGCGCCAGTTGGTGCAAGTCGAGGCGGAGCGTTTGGTGCCCAAAGCACTGTGCGAGGGGTATTTCAAAAGCCACCCCGAAGTGGCTGCGGGCCGCGTTAGCGCGCCGCATTGAGCGCCCACAACGCAAGACGCGAAGGAAGCTCAATGTCCCAACCCCTTGATCTGGCCCACCTGCAGGCCCACACCGCTTCAACCTCGCTCAAGGACGCATGGCAAGCCAAGCTCGAGCGCTGGTATGCCCATCCCGGGCTGTACCGCTGGTCATTGAGCAATCCACTGACGCGTTGGTTGACCCGTCGCCGCACCCGCAAGTTGTTTGATTTGATGGCCGGTTTTGTGCACAGCCAAGTGGTGCTGGGCTGTGTGCGTTTGGACTTGTTTCGCACCTTGCACCAGGCGCCCGCCCCCTTGGACGCGTTGGCCGCGCGCACCGGCTTGCCCCCGGCGGTCTTGCAACGTTTGCTGTTGTCCGCTGTCGCGTTGGGCTTGTTAGAGCACCGCAGCCAAGGTCGCTTTGGCTTGGGTCCATTGGGCGTGCCCTTGGCGCAGCACGAGGGCATCGCACAGATGATTGAGCACAACCACTTGCTCTACCAAGACATGCAAGACCCCTTGAAGTTCTTGCAAAACGCCTGGAGTGGCGGCATGGCCGAGTACTGGCCTTATGCGCACGAAAAAACAGCAGCGGTCATGCCAGCTGCGCAAGAAGACAAGTTCACGCGCTATTCGCAGTTGATGGCGGCATCGCAGGGCTTTGTGGTGCAAGAGATTTTGTCGTCCTACTTCTTTGACGAACACCGCTGTGTGCTCGATGTGGGGGCAGGCAAAGGCCGCTTTGTGAGCGAATTGGCAGCGCATGCGCCGCACTTGAAATTCAAGATGTTTGACCTGCCACCTGTGCTGACATTGGCCCGTGACAACCTGCAGTCCAAGGGCCTGACCGAGCGCGTGAGCTTGCACCCCGGGAGCTTTTTGGACGACCCATTGCCCGAAGGGGCTGACCTGATCACCTTGGTGCGTGTGGCGCACGACCACCCCGATGCCGTGGTGCGTCAGATTTTGCAAAAGGCGCACGACGCCTTGCCCATTGGCGGCGTCTTGCTGGTGGCCGAACCCATGGCCCAACCCGACGCAGAAGCGGGCCAACCCGAAGCCTCGGTCGATGCCTATTTTCATTTTTACCTGCTGGCCATGGGGGCTGGGCGGCTGCGCACACCACAAGAGCTGCAAAACATGATGCAAGAGGCCGGATTCACGCATGTCGAGTTGGTTCCGAACGCCATGCCCATCCATGCGCGCATTCTTTTGGGGCGGAAATCTAAGTGTTTACCCTATGTTGACAAAAAGAGTGTCAATTAACTTTGACATTTATCAGTGTAAAGAGAAAAATACAACCATGTCTGCCCAAGCTGTCGTTTTCAACAACCCCAGAAGTCTGTCTTTACAGACCTTAGATCTGCCTGAGTTGCAGGCGGGTCAGCTGGAAGTGGCCGTCGAATACAGCGGCATCAGCACCGGGACTGAGCGCATGCTCTGGGATGGGAGCATGCCGGCATTTCCGGGCATGGGCTACCCGCTGGTGCCCGGATACGAGACCGTGGGCCGTGTAGTCCGCAGTGCCTCGGAGTCGGGTGTCCAAGCCGGGCAGCGCGTGTTTGTGCCGGGCGCCAATTGCTTCACGGGGGTGAAAAGCCTCTTTGGGGGAGCCGCATCACGCTTGGTGGTGTCCGAACAAAAAGTGGTACCGGTGGCCGAGCACTTGGGCGCGCAGTCGGTGTTGCTGGCGCTGGCGGCCACGGCTTATCACGCTGTCTCGGGTGGCGGGCAGCAAGCCCCCTTTGAAGCGCCTGAACTCATCGTCGGTCACGGCGTGATGGGCCGATTGCTGGCCCGTCTAACTGTGGCCGCCGGCATGCCCGCGCCCACCGTGTGGGAAACCCAATCGGAGCGATCGCTGGGCGCAGACGGTTACACCGTGATGAAGCCAGAAGATGATGCGCGCCGTGACTACCGCACCATTTACGACGTGAGCGGCGATGGCAGCCTGCTCAACAGTTTGATTCAGCGCCTGCGCCCCGGTGGCGAATTGGTGCTGGCCGGTTTTTACAAACAAGACCTCTCATTTGCTTACGCCCCGGCATTTATGCGTGAAGCGCGCATGCGCATCGCTGCCGAGTGGAAGCGCCCTGATCTGTTGGCGGTGAACGAGCTGGTGAACACCGGCCGTTTGTCGCTTGACGGTTTGATCACCCACACCCAGCCATCGACTCAAGCTGGTTCTGCCTACGAGACTGCCTTCGGTGATGCGAGCTGTCTCAAGATGATTCTTGATTGGAGTGCCTCCGCATGAACACAGATACCACCACCCAGCCCATCAAATTTGTCGAAGTGCTGCGCCGCGAAGCCGACATCGAGCCCGATGCAGTGAGCACCACCGAGGTGACCAAAGAGACGCAAATCATTGCCATTTATGGCAAGGGCGGCATTGGCAAAAGCTTCACCCTGGCCAACCTGTCTTACATGATGGCGCAGCAAGGCAAAAAGGTGCTGCTGATTGGTTGCGACCCCAAGAGCGACACCACCAGTTTGTTGTTTGGTGGCAAGGCTTGCCCCACCATCATTGAAACCTCTTCGCGCCTCAAACTCTCGGGCCAAGCCGTGAGCATTGGCGATGTCTGCTTCAAGCGCGATGGCGTTTTTGCCATGGAGTTGGGTGGGCCAGAAGTCGGTCGCGGTTGCGGCGGACGCGGCATCATCCACGGCTTTGAAACGCTGGAGAAACTCGGCTTCCACGATTGGGGCTTTGACTACGTGCTGCTCGACTTTTTGGGCGACGTGGTGTGCGGCGGCTTTGGCTTGCCGATTGCCCGCGACATGTGCCAAAAAGTGATTGTGGTGGCCAGCAACGACTTGCAGTCGCTGTATGTGGCCAACAACGTGTGCTCAGCGGTGGAGTATTTCCGCAAGCTGGGTGGCAACGTGGGTGTGGCAGGCATGGTCATCAACAAAGACGATGGCACCGGCGAAGCCCAAAGCTTTGCAGAAAACGCCGGCATTCCGGTGTTGGCCGCCATTCCGGCCAATGAAGACATTCGCCGCAAGAGCGCCAGCTACGAAATCATTGGCCGCCCCGATGGCGAATGGGGCCCGCTGTTTGCCGAACTGGCCAAGAACGTGGCCGAAGCCCCGCCCATGCGCCCAAAGCCACAAACCCAAGACCAATTGCTCGGCCTGTTCAGTGCCGACGTGGTAGGCCGCAATGTGGTGCTCGAGCCGGCCACCGTGTTCGACATGGTGGGCAAGGACGAAGACATCAAGCCCTCGCTGGAAGTCGTCTACGACGCGGCCTGAGCCGCTTTAGACACCCCCACAGGACACGTCCATGACACGCACCATCCCCATCCATCCCCACACCGATGCGCCCAACCCCGCGGGTCTGCAAGGTGACGGCATGGGCTGCCATGCAGGCACCGAAGCCATGGTGGCCGCGGCCAAAGAAGCCGGCAAGTCTGAAGTGTTGGATCAATATGCGCGTGACTACCCACGCCAGCCCGATGCCGGCCCGCACGACCAGCCCCAAAGCATGTGCCCGGCATTTGGTTCTCTGCGGGTGGGGCTGCGCATGAAGCGCACGGCCACCATCCTCTCAGGCTCGGCCTGTTGTGTGTATGGCCTGACCTTCACCTCGCACTTTTATGGCGCCCGCCGCAGTGTGGGTTATGTGCCCTTCAACTCAGAGTCGTTGGTCACAGGCAAGCTGTTTGAAGACATCCGTGAAGTGGTGCATGCCGAAGCCGACCCGAGCAAAGTCGACACCGTCATCATCATCAACCTGTGTGTGCCCACGGCCAGTGGCGTGCCACTGCAGTTGCTCCCCAAAGAGATCAATGGTGTGCGGATCATCGGCATTGATGTGCCGGGTTTTGGCGTGCCCACCCATGCGGAAGCGAAAGATGTGTTGGCAGGGGCGATGCTGAAATACGCCCGCGAAGAAATCATCAGTGGCCCTGTTGCCGCGCCGCGTGCCGGCCGGGGTGACAAACCCACGGTGGCTTTGCTGGGCGAGATGTTCCCGGCCGATCCGGTCATCATTGGCCAAATGCTGGCCCCTATGGGCTTGGCCGCTGGGCCGGTGGTGCCAACCCGCGAATGGCGCGAGTTGTATGCCGCGCTCGATTGCTCGGTGGCGGCTGCCATCCACCCGTTTTACACCGCCAGCGTGCGCGAGTTCCAGGCCGCAGGTCGGGCCGTGGTGGGCTCGGCGCCGGTGGGGCTGGAGGGCACGCAAGACTGGTTGCAAAACATCGGCCAAGCTGCCGGCATTGCACAAGCCCAGATCGATGTGGCGCGCAACCAAGCGCTCACACAAATGCGTGGGCTGTTG
>JBJOIR010000005.1:0-56780 GCA_046047055.1 Pseudomonadota bacterium
TGTCGGTGGTGGCCGTGTCAGCGGTACTGGGCAACTCGATGTTGCGCGGCTTGGTCGCTTTGGGCTTGGGCTTGTTGCTTGGCATGGTCGGCATTGACCTGCAAACCGGCCAACCGCGCTTCACTTTTGGCCGGCCCGAGTTGTTGGACGGCATTGAGGTGACCGTGGCCGCTGTGGGTTTGTTTGCGGTGGGCGAAGCACTGTACTTGGCTTGGCAAGGCCGCGAGTCCAAAGGCGGCGAAGTCATGAAAATGTCGGGCAGTTTGTGGATGAGCAAAAGCGATTGGGCGCGCTCGTGGAAGGCCTGGTTCCGTGGTGCGTTGTTTGGCTTTCCCATTGGGGCCATGCCCGCAGGTGGGGCCGAGTTGCCCACCTTGCTGTCTTACTACACCGAGAAAAAACTCTCCAAGCACCCTGAAGAATTTGGCCATGGCGCGATTGAAGGCGTGGCCGGCCCAGAAGCCGCCAACAACGCCGCTGCGGCGGGCGTGCTCATGCCGCTGTTAACTCTGGGTATTCCCACCTCGGCCACTGCCGCCATCATGCTGTCGGCCTTTGAGGGTTATGGCATTCAAACCGGGCCACAACTGTTCAGCCAGCAAGGCAGTTTGGTGTGGACGCTGATTGCCAGCTTGTACATTGGCAACGTGATTTTGTTGGTGCTGAACTTGCCGCTGGTGAGCCTGTGGGTGAAGTTGCTGAAAATTCCACCGCCATGGTTGTACGCCGGCATCATCGTCATCTCGACCGCGGGCGTTTATGGCGCAGGCAATTCGGTGTTCAACGTGGGCTTGCTGTTTGCGTTTGGTCTGTTGGGCTACATCATGCGGCGCTTTGACTTTCCGGCTGCGCCCCTGATCGTGGGCCTGATCTTGGCGCCCTTGGGCGAACAGTCGATGCGCCAGGCGCTGACCATCAGCCAAGGCGAATGGTCGACCTTCTTCACGCGGCCGCTGTCGGGCAGCCTGATGGCCGTGGCGGCTTTGCTGCTGATCGTGCCGCCGCTGTGGAAGGCATTGCGCGCTCGGGGTTAAGCTGAAAATAGCTCAATGAATGCACTTCATTGAGCTGACCCAGCGCAATGACAAATACACGCAATCAGCGCCCATGCCACTAGCGGCGCTTGGCGGGCGAGCGCCGGCTTTGGAGCATGGCCACATTCATCTCGCCGTCCAAGGCGGACGCATAAAAACGCTCGATCATCTGCACCGATGTTCGGGCGTTGCGCGCCAAAGTCAGCATGTCAATGCCCTCGCCATACAGCAAGCGAAACATGATGGACGTGTGGCGCAAGCAATACAGCGTGCGAAGTCGGCCCGAGTTGTCTTCGGGCGCCACGCCGGCCTCGCGCATGACCCACTTGAACCAAAACCCCAGCACCGCCAACGCGTAGTTGCGGTCTTTCTCGGCGGGTAAAAACACATAGTCGTCGGGTGCGCCAAGGCCGTCTTGCAACGCTTTGTCTCGCGCCGCTTCGTACACCTGCACCGCCGGCCGCAGCGTGACCATGGGGGTATCGTGGCGCTTGGTTTCGGGCAAGGTCATGCGCAAATAAACGCTGTTGCCCCGCACCACCTGCACATGTTTATGCTTGAGTTGGCGCAGGTCCCCCGGCCGAATGAAACTGTTGACCATGAACCGAATGGCCCACGCCATGTCGGGCGGCAAAGACAGGTGCCGAGGCTGCACCCAAAACCGATCGCGCTGCAAGGTAGACGCCTTCACCTCCGGCGCCTTGCCGCCCCAGCGGTGCAGCCGGTGTGCGGTGCGCACTACGGCCGCGTACTCTTTCAGGCTCAACATCGAGCGCGGCTGGCTGGCCACCTTGATGCTGGGCAACTCGGGCACCTCACGCAAAAACCCATGCCGAATGGCCAGCTTGAGCAACTTGCGCAGCACTACCAAATACTGCGACACCGTGGTCGACGACAGCCGGCTGTCGGTCAGGCGCTTCACAAAAGCATCCATCATCATCGGGTTGACCTGCGAGGGCGGCGTGTACTTGAAGTGCGGCAACACATGCGCGTCCAAGCGGTTACGCAAAATTCCCACCGACGCCGCACTCAACTCGCCCCGCTGCACCCGCTGCTGCTCGTGCGCCAACAACTGCTCGGCCAGCACATCAAAACTGTTGGCCCGCATGGCCCCCTGCGTCATGACCGACTCGGTCATGGGGGAGCGAGCGCGAGGTGTGGGCGGTGGCACGTCATGTGGTGCGCCCCCTCCACCGTCATGGGCAGGCTCACGGCGCAAATGGGATGTGTTGGCCCACGCCTCGGGGCTGACCACATAAAAAACAGGGCGGTTGGCGTTCAATATCGCGACCGCCGCCCCCCCTGAGTCAGCCACGATGGCGAGAGGTTGGGTCAAAAAATCGTCAAGACTGGCGCACAAAGAGCCAAAAAGCGGTCGAACAGACATGGCTAGGAATGTATAGAGTGACAAACTCAATACTAACTCTTTATTCTCAAATAATTTAATAAATGTAGCTGCTCTGGCTACATTTTCCGTGGTATCTGGTACTGCATTGGCTCAATCCGCTGTTACTTTGTCTGGTGGCTTCGGCTTGGCTTTAGGCCAAACCAAAAACGGTGCAGATAACAGCGGCATACAAATCGCTCGCCAAACTGGCAACCTGAACTTTTCTGGTACAGAAGATCTGGGTGGCGGTTTGAAAGCATCTTTTGCTTTGACCACATCCATCGGCGGCGTAGCTACTACCAACACTGACTTCACTAAAACAGATGTTGCTTCCGTTGCTAACCGCACCATCTTGGGTGACCGTGGTGCTAACGTCAGTTTGTCTGGTGATTTCGGTACCGCGTTCTTGGGCCGTGGCAACACCTCCGTTCGCAACCTTTGGGGCGCTATGGGCGACGTGACTGGTTTGCCAGTGGTGTCTGGTATTTCAGACGGCGCTATTGGCGGTGGTGATTCCGCAGCACGCGTGATTTACGGCGACACTTTCACCAATTATGTGGCTTACGTTAGCCCGTCTTTCAGCGGATTACGTGCATCTATTGCATTGATTCCAAGTCAAGCCGTTGCAAATAGTGAAGTGATTCTTAATGCCGGTGACACTGCAGCAACCAAAGACTCAATGTCATACACTCTGCAATACGCCGAAGGTCCTTTGGGTGCTGGCCTGAACTACGTCGACGTTGCCAAAACTGGCGGTTACACCATGACCACATTGGTCGCCAGCTATGACTTGGGCGTTGCCAAGTTCGGCTACACCTACCAAGACATCAAGTTGAACGACGGTACGCAAAAGCCAGGCGCTGCAAACGTTCTGACTGCCGTCGTTCCTATGGGAGCAGGTAGCATCTCCGGCGGTTACGGTTTGCGTGGTTCAAAACTGTCTGTTGCTGGTGACGACGTCAAGCAATCCTTTATCGGCTACAAGTACAACCTGAGCAAGCGTACCAATGTTTCTTTGGTTTACAACAAGATCGACCGTGCTGGTACAACAGCTGACCGTACAGAGACACACATGGTTGTTGGCCACACTTTCTAATCTAAAACTGGCGTCAGCCAGTTGAAGGTGAAAAGTCTAAACCCCACCGTGGCGACACGGTGGGTTTTTTTGCATTCAGATTACCGCATGGCAAGCGATCTTGATGCCTTTGAAGTCGCGCAGCAGCGGGCGCTCAGCCCTGCACATGTCAGTGGCTTGTGGGCAGCGAGGGTGAAATGTGCAGCCCGTGGGCGGGTTCAAGGGGTTGGGAACTTCGCCTTGCACCGGGGTACGGGCACGGCCCGTGTCGTGCATTTTAGGAATCGCATCCAACAGCATTTTTGTATAAGGATGCTGTGGGTTTGAAAACAAGGTGCGTTTGTCAGCCAACTCCACCAAGCGCCCCAAATACATCACGCCCACTTGGTCACTCACATGGCGCACCACGGCGAGGTTGTGGCTGATGAACAGATAGGTCAGCCCGCGCTCGCGCTGCAGGTCTTTCATGATGTTGAGCACTTGAGCTTGCACACTCACGTCCAGCGCTGAGGTCGGCTCGTCGCACACCAAAAACTCAGGGGCCGTGGCCAGTGCACGCGCAATCGAAATGCGTTGCCGCTGACCGCCTGAAAATTGGTGCGGGTACTTGACCATGTCGAGTGGCGATAAGCCGACCGACTTGAGGAGTTCGGCCACGCGGGTCTTCAGTTCGTCGGCGTCTTGAATTAGGCCATGCTCTTTGAGCGGCTCGCCTATGATGTTGTCCACCGTCCAGCGCGGGTTCAGGCTGGCATAGGGGTCTTGAAAAATCATTTGAATGCGTTGGCGCATTTGCCTTGCATCAGCCGACTTGAAGGCCGCATGGGCATCTTGTCCATCAAAGGTCAAGCCGCCGCGCGTGGGCTCATAAAGGCCGACCAACAATCGGGCCACCGTGCTTTTGCCGCAGCCCGACTCACCCACCAAGGCCAGTGTTTTACCTCGTTCAATCTCAAAACTCACGCCGTCCACGGCAGTCAAGAACTGCCGAGGCTTTCGCTCAATCACGCGGTTAAGCCAAGGCGCCGAGACATCAAATGTTTTAGCCAAATCGTGTGCCACGACCAAGGCGGCAGGTTTTTGCGTGCTCAATGGACACCTCCATCGTGCAGCCAGCAGGCCACTTGGTTGGTGCCCGCCGTGACCAATTCGGGGCGCTCTTGCAGGCAACGCTCAAAAGTTTTGGGGCAACGGGGATTGAAAGCACAACCACTTGGAATGGCGTTCAGTCGGGGCATGGCACCATCGATTTGGTTCAGGTGTTCGCGGTCGCTTTCCATATCCGGAATAGAGGCCATGAGGCCCGCGGTGTAGGGGTGGGCCGGGTGGTTGATGACTTGGTGCACCGGGCCGATTTCGGCCACGCGCCCCGCATACAAAACCGCCACACGGTCGCAGGTTTCGGCAATCACACCCATGTCGTGGGTGATCAACATCACGGCAGCACCCCGGTCTTTGCACACCTTCTTGAGCAAGCTGATGATTTGCGCCTGAATGGACACATCGAGCGCCGTTGTAGGCTCGTCGGCCACAATGAGTTGGGGCTCTGCAGCCAGTGCCAAGGCAATCACCACACGCTGACGCATGCCGCCCGAAAACTGGTGCGGGTAATGGTCGATGCGCTCTTCTGCAGCAGAGATGCCGGTGTCTTTGAGCAACTGAATGGCCCGTTGCCGGGCCTCTTTCGGCGTCACAGGCAGATGCGCCAAAATGGTCTCGGTCAGTTGCCGCCCGATGGTGTAAAGCGGGTTGAGTGAGGTCAAGGGGTCTTGAAAAATGGCACCGATTTTGCGGCCACGAATGTGTCGCATCTCGTCCGCACTGAGCTGATCGATGCGCTGACCTTCGAGCACAATTTGCCCGCTCGCCACACGGCCAGGCGGCTCTAGCAAGCCAATGATGGCGGCGCCGGTGAGCGATTTGCCGGCACCGGATTCACCCACCACTCCCAAAATTTCTCCTGGGGCAATGTCAAACGAAATGTCGTCCAGTGCGCGCAAGGTGCCGTGTCGACTGGGGAATTCCACCACCAGGTTTTTGACTTGTAAAAGACTCATCGCAATCTCGGATTCAGGGCATCGCGCAACCAGTCGCCGAGCAAATTGACGGACAACGCAATCACGACCAACATCAGGCCGGGGAAAATGGTGATCCACCATTCGCCCGAAAACAAATAATCGTTGCCAATGCGGATCAAAGTGCCCAGCGAGGGCGATGTGGGTGGTGCGCCCACCCCCAAAAATGACAAGGTGGCCTCAGTGATGATGGCCGTGGCCACCTGTATGGTGGCCAACACCATGACCGGCCCCATGACGTTGGGCAGCACATGTTTGAACATGATGCGCATGGGCGCCACACCGGTCACCCTTGCGGCTTGCACATATTCTTTGTTGCGTTCGACCAAGGTAGTGCCCCGCACCGTGCGCGCGTATTGCACCCACCCCGTCAAAGAAATCGACAAGATCAGCACGCCAAAGGCCAACGACTCGTGCGCGTTGGGAAACAATGCGCGCCCCACGCCCGCGATCAACAGCGCCACCAAGATGGCGGGGAACGACAACATCACATCGCACAAGCGCATGAGCAAAGCGTCAATCCAGCCCCCCTTGAAGCCGGCCAACAAGCCCAGGCCCACACCCACCAGCACCGACAAAATGACCGAGGCCAGACCCACAACCAATGAAATGCGCGAGCCATAAATCAGGGCCGACAAAATGTCGCGCCCCTGGTCGTCGGTGCCCAGCAAGAATTTGCTGCTGCCGCCCTCCATCCAAGCTGGCGGCAAGCGCGCGTCGCTCAACTCCAATGTGGCCAGATCAAACGGGTTGGTGGGCGCAACCCATCCCGCAAAGACCGAACAAAAAAGACAAATAAAAGCGATGCCGGCCGCCAACATCGCCGTCGGCGATTGGCGAAAGCTGTAACCCACATCGCTGTCCAGCCATCGTTTGACAAAATTCATGGCAATACAGCAGCCTTGGCCACCGATAAAAACAAACAAAACAGGTGGGGGGTACGCATGAAGAGCTTCTGAGGTTGAGGTGAAAGCAAGGTGGGCATCTGGGTTTAAGGAAGTAGGTGCAGCAATTCAATGACGCCTGGTTAACTGGCCGCTTCCACGGGCAGGGCACGCTCGATCAAGCTGGCGTGCAGGGCTGCGCCCAAGGGCAAGATGTCGTCATTGAAGTCGTACCGGCTGTTGTGCAAAGGGTGAGGCCCCGGACCATGCGGCAGGCCTTGGCCAATGCGAATGTAGGCGCCCGGCTTGGCCTGCAACATGAACGAAAAATCTTCGCCACCCATGCTGGGCAACATGTCACGCCACACTTTGTCTTCTCCCACCAAACTGGCTGCCACCTCGCAAGCAAAGTGCGCCTCGGGCAAGGTGTTGACCGTGGCGGGGTAGGTGCGCTCGTATTTCAATTCGGCGGTGGCCCCAAAACCTTGGGCAATGCCTTGGCACAAAGACCGCAGACGTTCTTCGATCAGGTCTTGCACTGTTTCGCTGTAGGTGCGCACAGTGCCCACCAAAGTCACTTCACCCGGAATCACACTCATGGCGCCGGGGTGACCGCCTTGCATCGAGCAAATGCTGACCACGCCTTGCTCAAACGCTGACAAGTTACGCGCCACCACGCTTTGCGCGGCCGTGATGATATGGCCCGCCACCAGCACAGCGTCGACGGCTTGGTGCGGGCGGGCGCCATGGCCACCTTTGCCGCGAATCAAAATTTCTATCCGGTCTACTGCCGCTTGCATGGGCCCGGGGGTGATGCCGATCACCCCCAACGGTGTTTCAGGTGAGTTGTGTTGGGCATACACCTGCTCGCAGGGAAAGCGCTCAAACAAGCCATCTTCGATCATGGCGCGGGCACCGGCGTAGCCTTCTTCACCCGGTTGAAAAATCAACACCGCTGTGCCGTCAAAGCGACGGGTTTCAACCAAGTAGCGAGCGGCCCCCATTAGCATGGCGGTGTGCCCGTCGTGGCCACATCCGTGCATGAGCCCGGGCTTGGATGATTTCCATTGGCAGTCGTTCAACTCGGTCAGGGGCAAGGCATCCATATCGGCGCGCAAGCCGATCATGCGGCCCGGGTTTTGCGCTGATCTGCCCACCCCATGCACCAACGCCACCACACCGGTTTTACCGATGTGGGTGTGGATGCTGTCCACACCGCACACCTGGAGCATGTCGGCCACACGGGCCGAGGTGTAGACCTCTTCAAAACCCAACTCAGGGTGGGCATGCAAATCTCGGCGAAATGCCGTGAGCTCGGGGTGAAAGCGTGTGATGTGCGTGAACGCAGCACCTCGCCCAAGCACCGATTGCAACGCCGCGCCCATGTTCAATGCCCTCCGGACATGCCCACGCGCAAGCGAGGATCGACGACGAAATAAAGCAAGTCGACCACCAAGTTGATGATGACAAAAATCAGCGCAATCAAACACAAATAAGCCGCCATCACAGGAATGTCGGCAAAGGTCACGGCTTGAATGAACAACAAGCCCATGCCTGGCCACTGAAACACCGTCTCGGTGATGATGGCAAACGCAATCAGACCCCCCAACTGCAGGCCCGTGATGGTGAGCACCGGCACCAAGGTGTTTTTGAGGGCATGGCCAAAATGGATGGTGCGGTTGGACAGGCCTCGGGCGCGGGCAAATTTGATGTAGTCGGTGCGCAGCACCTCCAACATTTCAGCGCGAACCAATCGCATGATCAGCGTGAGCTGAAAGATGGCCAGCGTCACCGCCGGCAGCACGATGTGATGCCAGCCCTTGGCCGTCATCAAGCCACTCGACCAAAAGCCCATTTGCACCACATCACCGCGACCAAAACTGGGGAACCAGCCCAACATCACAGCAAAAACCAAGATCAACAAAATGCCAATCAGGAAAGTGGGCAACGACACACCCAGCAGCGAGATGGTCATGATGAGTTGACTGGCCCAAGTGCCCCGTCGTAGCGCGGCATACACCCCCATCGGGATGCCAATGGCCAAGGCCAATGTAGCCGCCACGAGCGCCAACTCAAGGGTCGCGGGCAATCGCTCTGCGATCAACCGCGACACCTTGGCCCCTTGCCGCAGGCTCAAACCAAACTCGCCTTGCACCGCATTGACCAAGAAATGCCAAAACTGCACAAAGAAAGGTTGGTCCAGCCCCAGGTCTGCGCGCAGCAGGTCAATTTGCTCTTTGGTGGCGTCTTGCCCGAGCAAGAACACCACCGGATCGCCCACATATTGAAACAATAAAAAGGCGATAAAAGCCACCGTGACCATGACGACCACGGCCTGAATCAACCGCTGCAGGATGAACGCCAGCATCAGTTGACCTTGATCAGTGTCCAATCCAAGCGGTTATCAGCGCGGTGCACCAAGTCCACGTTTTTCTTCATGGCCCATGGAATCACTTGGTTGTGCAACGGAATGTGGGACACGGTGTCGTTGGACAACTGCAAACCTTCGGTCAACAGGCGGTTGCGCACAGGCAAATCGGTTTCGGTCTTGATGCGGTCCACCACATAGTCCATGCGGGAGTTGCTGTATCGGCCGACGTTGTAATTGCCATCGCCACCTGAGCCGACCGTGCGCGTCAAGGACTGCAAGCTGTACAACGCATCGAACGTGGGCACGCCCCAGCCCAGCATGTAAATGCTGGCTTCGTAACGCTGAATCATGGGGAAGTAAGTCACCAAAGGCATGGTGCGCAGCTTGGCTTTCACACCCACCTTGGCCCACATGGCGGAGATGGCTTGGCAAATTTCTTCGTCGTTGATGTAGCGGTTGTTGGGGCAAGCAAAGTCCACCTCAAAACCTTGCGGGTAACCGGCTTCGGCGAGCAATTTTTTGGAATCGTCCATCGAATAAGGGAAGCGCTTGTTCACCCCCTCGGTCCAGCCACTGACCTGCGGCGACACCAAGGCGCCAGTGTTTTGCGACAGACCGCGCATGGTCACGCGGTGAATGGTTTCGATGTCGATGGCTTGGTAAAGTGCTTTGCGAACCTTCACATCTTTGAGGGGATTTTTACCCTTGACACTGGAGCCGGGCAACTCATCGCGGTGTTGGTCCATGCCCAAGAAGATGGTGCGGTTTTCAACGCCGTCAATCACCTTCAGGTTGGCGTTGCCGCGCATGCGGCCCAGGTCTTGTGGGCTGGGGTCGAGCACAAAATCAATTTCACCTGACAACAAGGCCGCAGCGCGGGTGGCTTCGTTTTTGATGGGGGTGTAAATCACCTCGGTCACGTTGGTCGGGGCATCGGCCCAGCCCCACCAGTTGAGGTTTTTCACGAGTACCAGTTTTTGATCAGGTTGCCACTCTTTGACCATGTAGGCACCACTGCCCATGGCGTTGCGGTGGGCAAAATTTTCTTCTTTGACCTTGGCATCTTTGGGCTCCACCGATTTGTTCTTTTCGGCCCAAGCTTTGCTCATGATGCGCAACTCGGTCAGCTGGTTCAGCAGCACCGGGTTGGGCCCGCTCAAAATGATGTCCACCGTATTGGCATCGACCTTCACGATGCGGCTGAAACCTTGGGTGTAGACATTGAAGTTCGAGGTCTTGGCACGCGCGCGGTCCAATGAAAAGACCACGTCATCGGCCGTGAGGTTTGAACCATCGCTGAACTTCACGCCCTTGCGCAAGTTGAAGCGGTATTGGGTCGGCGACATTTCTTTCCAAGAGGTGGCCAGCTTGGGCTCAACTTTGAAAGTTTTGCTGTTGTAGTACACCAGCGAATCAAAAATAGCGGCGTGCACCCCGTTGCCCAGGGCGTTGTTTTGCGAATGGATATCGAGCGTGGGAATGTCACTGGCACTCGACCATTTGAAGGGCTTGGCCTGCACGGCGGCGGCGCTCAAAAGGCCTGCCAAGCCCAAGGACAGCACCAGCGCGGTGGTGCGAAGATTCAAATTGGATGCGTGGTTCATGGAGATCACCTTGTTCCTGAATTAGAAAGACAAGCCAGCACTATGCCGCAATAGGCCCCAATAACGGCACAGGGAATTCCCCCAAAACACGTGTCCCGCAGAAGACTCGGATCAGTCGAAATGAAGGTCGCCGTACCACGCCCGGGTGGTGCTGCGGGTGTTGTCCGCATCGGTCATGATGGCCACGCCGACCAAGGTGCCTGGAGCTTCCCCAAAAGCCTTTTCGTAATCGGCTTTGAGGTCACGCTGGTACAGCCGCCACTGATTGAGGTGCGCAGGCCCTGACTCGACCACCCATTTGCGCACACGGTCGGTGCGTGAGTTGACAATGACCGAATCCACCGGGTGGTGGTTAGACCACACATACATCAAAGTCGCATAGGGCAAGGGCTCGCCGGTGAGGGCCTCGGTCAAATCACTCAGCATGGCGTTTTTGGCTGAAAACCGAGTGCGGTCACCGTCAAAAGCCAGAATGATCCTCACCGGAGAGTCGCCTCGCTCGCGGTCAGACAAGTCGGCCTCGGCCAGCAGGTTTTCCACTTGCCACTCAAAGCGAAAGCGTCCTAATTTGTCAGGCGGAATGTTCAAGCGTTGCCTGAGCAAACTGGCCGACCCTTGCGCATGGGCTTGCAGCGCAGCGCGTTGGCCATGTTTTTCGAGCCTGAACTCGGTGCGCAATTTGCCGGGCAAAGTCACTGGCTCCCACTTCGCTTTTTGCTGGGCATTGAAATGCAAGCCACCGCTCGCAGGCAGGGTGGCCACAGGGTTAGGCGATGGGTCAGTGGCGCCAAAGAAGGCGCAGCCTCCAAGCACGGCCACGCCCAACAAAGCGCCGACCCTTTGAACCCACACCACAGTGAAAACCATGTATGCCCTTTTCTCTGTTTGCCAGACAATGGGAGTTGAAATCGCGTGTCGATTTTCACCCATTTATCACTTCATCAAATTATCGATTTTGGAAGCATGACCATGTTCAACCGCCGTCATTTGTTGCACACACTGGCCCTCAGCGCATGGCCTGCCAGTTGGCTGCAAGCGCAGACCCAATTTCCCAGCAAACCCTTGCGCATTGTGGTGCCGTTTGGCGCAGGCGGCGTCGCCGACTTGACGGTGCGTGCGGTGGCACAAAAGCTGTCAGAGAATTTGGGGCAACCCGTCATCATCGACAACCGCCCGGGCGCCGGCGGCATCGTGGCCGGCGAGTTGGTGGCCAAAGCAGCCCCCGATGGGCACACCTTGCTGTTGATGTCGAACGGCACGGCAGTGAGCGCGGGTTTGTTCAAGTCGCTGCCCTTCAACACGCGCACCGACTTTGCACCGATTTCTTTGCTCGGTTTGTTTGACATTGCGATTGTGGTGCCCGAGTCATCGCCCCACAAAACGCTGGCCGAGTTGGTGAGTTTTGGCCGCGCCAATCCCGGCAAGCTCAACATCGGCACCATCAACATCGGCAGCACACAACATTTGGCGGCCGAACTGTTTCGCACCCAAGCCAACCTGACCGGACAAATCATTCCCTACAACGGCACACCAGCGGTCATCAACGCTTTGCGCGGCGGACAGGTGGATGTGGTGGTGGAAATCTTGGGGCCGCTCAAGCCCCAAATCAACGCCAAGGCCGTTCGCTTGTTGGGTGTCATGGGCGCAGCGCGTCCCAAGGACCAACCCCAGGTGCCGGTGGTGCGCGAGCTGCCCGGCCTGAGCAACTTCAATGTGTCGTCATGGAACGCATTGGCAGCGCCAGGCAAAACGCCCAAAGACGTGGTGGACCGCCTGAGCGCCGAAGTGGCCAAAGTGCTGGCCGACCCCGAGATGGTGCAACGGCTGGCGGGCTTCAATGTGGAAGCCAAAGCCAGCAGCCCCGCGCAACTGACGCAACTGCTGGACAGCGACATCAAGCGCTGGGGCGAGGTGATTCAAAAAGCCGGCATTCCCCAGCAATGAGCCGCCAGAGGACTGGCGCTGGTCATTCAGTCCTCTAGGCCGCCCACCGCCAGCACGTCCCAGCAGGCGCCCATGGTGTGGTAATCCACCTTCCCTGCAGGTGATTTGGTGTTTTCGAGTTTTCGGCCATCGGCACCCAAGATGCGAAACCATGCGCCATGTTCGTGGTCGACCATGTGCGCCCAACTCCACTGCCAAATGGCTTGGTATTGCTGCAAAAAATCGGCCTCGCCCGTGTGCCGCCACAAGCGCCATGCACTGGCAAATGACTCGGCTTGCACCCAAAAATATTTGTCGGTGTCGCAGGGCGAATGGTCGGGCGCAAATCCATAGATCAGCCCGCCATGCTGGTCGTCCCAACCATGGCGGTAGGCGGCTCGCTGCAAGTGCGCCGCACGGTCTACCCAACGTGGGTTGGGGCGGAACTGGTGGGCGATCATGAGCAATTTGGCCCACTCGGTTTGGTGCCCGGTTTGAAAACCCCACGGCTTGAAAATGTTCCCGGGGTTGTCTTTGTTGTAATTCCAGTCGACCGTCCAATTGGCGTGGTAATGCTCCCACACCAAGTCGCCGGATTGGGCGGCCAGATCAAACGCAAAACGCTCAATCAGCATTTCAGCCCGATCGAGGTAACGCACATCACCCGTGAATTCGTGTGCCGCCAAGCAGGCTTCGCACATGTGCATGTTAGCGTTTTGGCCCCGATAGTCCAGCAAGTTGCCCTCGGGCGTGATCTCGTCGGCATAGGCTTGGTCTGCGGACCTGAAAAACGCGTCGTTCATGCGGTCAAACGCATCGGCCACGTCTTCGCGGGTGGCGCAGCCCACGCTGAAGGCATGGGCTTTGGCCAACAACACAAAAGCCTGGCCATAGGCCATGACAGTGGCATCTTCAATTTTCCCGTGGTCCACGGTCCACGCATACAAACCATTGGGCAAGCGAAACGCCTCTAAATGCGCCAGCCCATGACGCGCCCAATCGGCAACGGCCGCCCGCCCGGTGTGCCGCCGAGCCATGGCGCCATTGAAGACAAAACGGGTGGCGCTGACCAAATGCCGGTGCGTGGCGTTGTAGACCGTACCGTCGTCTAAAAAGTAGTGAAAAAACCCACCCGCAGGGTCCACCGCGCGGGGTTCGTAAAACTGCAATGTCTTTGCAATGTGCTGTTCCAAAAAACGCCGACTTTGAAAATTCTCCACACACTTCTCCATTAATTTCGCCCGAACACTCAACGGGCTACAGGGGCATCGGACGATCGGGGCACCAAGACCACAGGTTCGAGGTAGTGCAAAGACTGAGGCGACTCCCCGGCCATGACCGACAACAAAACTTGGCCCACATGTTGGCCGTTCTCAAAAATACGGTGCTCAATGGTCGACAGCGGCGGGTTGCTGTAGCGGCCGGCGTCGCTGTTGCCATAGCCCATGATGGAAATGTCGGCCCCCACCTTGAGCCCACGCGCACGACACGCCGCCATGGCGCCAATGGCCATGGCATCGGTGGCGCAGAGCAAAGCGGTGGGTCGATCGTCCAAAGCCAACAACTGTTGCGCCATCGAAAAGCCGCCCGTTTCAGACAAATGACCTTGCAGGATCAAGCGCTCGTCCACCTTCAATTCGGCTTGCCGCAACGCTTTCAGATAGCCCTCTTGTCGCAGTTTGGCAAAGGTGTATTCGGCGGGGCCATTGAGCAGCGCAATGCGCCGGTGACCAAACGCAATTTGGCGTTGTGCCGCCATAAAAAATGCCATCTCGTTGTCGGTGTCCACCCAAGCATGGCCCGTGCTGTTGTCGCATCGGCCGTAGGTGACAAACGGTTTGTCGTGCTCAAACATCAAAGCCACGCGTTGATCGACCAAGCGGGTACGCACAATCACAAAAGCATCAAACCACCCGCTGCGCAAAAAATTTTCATAAACCCCACGCTCTTGTTCGGGCGTCGAGGTGGCAGAGGTGGTGGCCATCAGGCTGTAGCCCGCTGGCTCTAAGACACTGGAGGTGCCACCGAGCAAACTCGAATACATCGAGTCAATGAACTGCCCACCCTCTTGCGAGGTCGGCAAGACAATGCCAATCGCGCCCGACTTGCCCGACTTGAGTCGCCTGGCACCAGGGTGAGGTTTGTAGCCCAAGGCTTGCGCGCGTTCCATGACCCGCTGCCGCGTGGCTTCGGCCACATCGGTGTAGCCATTGAGTGCGCGGGAAACCGTCGAGACCGACAGGCCGAGATCTTGTGCCAAGTGAACAATAGACATGGCCTGAATGTTAACCAGTCACCCACAGGGTCATGTCGTCTCTAAAACGGGGGCGTTGTCCATGGTCAAAAATTCAATCACCATGGCCGCCGTCCAAGTGAAGGTGCCGCCACCCAAAGCCTCGCCCGTCATGGGTTGGTAATACTCGGAGCAACCGCTGGCTTCAATGCACTTGAAGCTGGCATCGATCACACGCTGGACCAAAGCTGTTTGCCCTGATTGACGCAAACCCACGATCAACAAGAAATTGACGATCAACCACGATGGGCCGCGCCAATAACGTTTGCCATCAAAGCGCGCATCGTTCGGGTCCATGCTGCACACGCCAAAAGGCGCTTGGTCGAGCCAGGCATTCAGCTTTTTTGACAGATCGGCCACATGGGGGTGCTCAGCAGGCAACACCAACAAAGGCAACAAGCCGCCCACACTGGCGCTTTGCACGCGCTGTCCGGTGCGCCGATTCCAACAAGCGTATTGACCCAACTCGGCGTGCCACAAGGTGTCCATGGCGGCAATCGAGCGCGCAGCGCGGGCATTGAGTCGTTGCGCCAAATCGCGGTCGCACAGTTGCGTTGCCAAGCGCGCCAAGGCCAACTCGGAATGAATCAAGATGGCATTGAAGCCGGGGTCAACCACTTGAAATGGCGACGCATCGTGCAGGCGGGTGTTGTCCCACTTCAAGGCCCGGAAACACTCGAGCAATGCCACGTAGCGGTCGTATTGAAACGCGGTGGGGCGATGGCTCGCATCGACATGGGTGGTGTCTCGACGCTGATAGGGCGAAATGCCTTCGGTCGGCACACAGGCCAATGCCTCGTCCCAATCGCACGAGTTGTCGCGGCCCGACTCCCAAGGGTGCAACAGCGCCACCACCCCTGTGCCTTGCGGGTCGCGGCAGCGGTAAAACCAATCGTGCCAACACACGCCTGCTTGCAGCAGGTCGCGGCAACGTGCGTCCACTTGCGGGCTTGCCGCATCGCGCAAATACAGTTGCTCGAGCACCATGCCCAACACCGGGGGCTGCGTGATGCCCGAGGTGGGCGTGGGTCTGCCGGTTTGCCACACATCAGGGCCTGGAAAATACCCGTCGTCTTTTTCATGAAACACAATGTGCGGCACCATGCCGTCGGGCCACTGGTGGGCCATCAAGGTTTCCACCTCCACCCAAGCCCGATCGGGGTTGAGCCTGAACTGCCCCAAGGCCGTCAAGCACGAATCCCAGTTCCACTGAAAGGGGTACAAGCCGTGCGTGGGGACGGTATAGTGGCCTTTGTCGTTCAGTCGCAAAATGCGCGCTGCCTCTTGCAGCATGGCTTCTGTGTTCATGGCGTCTGTCTTCATGGTTGAATTACCCAACTTTGACCATTTGTCCCGCACCGTCGTACCAACGGATGCGGCTCAAGTCAGGCTGCAAATGCAACATCTGCTTGGGGCTGAGGGCCAAATCGGAGGGCAATGCTGCGCGGAACACGCCTTGCGACTGCAAGGCCGTGACCAGCGTGTGCGCCCCCAAAGGCTCAATCACATCGGCTTGCAAATTCAGGCCTCCGTCGGCCAAGTGCAGGTCTTCAGGGCGCACGCCCAGTGTGAGTTCGCTGTACCCAAGAGGGCCGGCCAAGCGCATGCCGGCCACTTCATAATCGCCGTCTTGCACCGCCTTGGCGGGCAAAAAGTTCATCGGCGGGTTGCCAATGAAGCCCGCGACAAACATGGTGGCCGGGTTGCGGTAAATCTCAATCGGTGTGTCGCACTGAACAATCACGCCTTGGTCCATGATGGCAATGCGATCGGCCAAGCTCATGGCTTCGACTTGGTCGTGCGTGACATAAATGGTGCTGGCTTGGCTCTTGGCCAAAATGGTTTTGAGCTCGGCACGCATTTCGAGTCGGAGCAACGCATCCAAGTTGGACAAGGGTTCGTCCATCAAGATGACTTTGGGCTCCACCGCCAAAGCGCGGGCCAGTGCCACGCGTTGGCGTTGCCCACCCGAGAGTTGCCCAGAATAACGGTGCAGCAAAGCCTCAAGGTGCACCAACTCAGCGACCTCTTGCACTTTTTGTTGTACAAAGCTTTGGGCTTTGCTTTGCATGCGCAAGCCAAAAGCGATGTTTTCAAAAACAGTCAGATGTGGGAAGACGGCGTAGTTTTGAAACACCATCGACAAGCCGCGGTCTCTAGGTGCCAAGTTGTCAATGCGCTGGTCACCCACATGAATTTGCCCGACATCGGCGGTTTCGAGTCCTGCCATGATGCGCAGCAAGGTGGACTTGCCGCAGCCAGAGGCCCCCAGCAGCACCAAAAACTCTTGGTCAGCAATGTGGAGGTCAATGCCTTTGAGCGCGCGGAAATCGCCAAAGGACTTTTCGATGTTTTGAATTTGAATCTGCGCCATGGTGTTCATCGGTTAGAAATGCCCCACATGGCAAACATGTGTTTGCGAATCAGGAACATGAAGACAGCGGCGGGTAGCACCAACAAAGCACCGCCAGCGAATTTCAGATGCAAAGGCGCGTAGTCCAAGCTTTGCAACAAGAGCGCGGTGAGTGTTCTGTTTTGAACCGTGAGGACCGAGGCCGCAAACACCTCGTTCCACGAAATGATGAAGGCAAACACCGCCGAGGCCACCATGCCGGGCAACGCCAAGGGCAACACCACGCGTGTGAACGCTTGCAGCTTGTTGCAGCCAAACACCCAGGCGGCCTCTTCCAGCTCGACCGGAATGCCGGAAAACAACGAGTAAGTGATGAGCACCGAAAACGGCAAGGCCAACATGGTGTGCACCAGCGCCAAACCCACCAACGAATCGTCAATGCCCAAGCGAATGAAATACACCGTCAATGGCAACGCCAACAAGGGCAACGGAAAAGCGCGCGTCAACATGATGAGCATGCGAAACCCGCTTTTGCCCTTGAACTCATAGCGCGCCAGCGCATAGCCTGCAGGGGCCCCAAGGCTGATCGCACCCACCATCGTCAACAAGGCCACAGCCAACGAGTTGAGCAGCGACTTCAACACGCCGTCGTAGTCCAGCAGGTAACGAATGCTGCCCAGGTCCACGCCGGGCACCCATTTTTTGGGGAACGAGTTGACCGCCTCTGGCGTGGACAACGCGTTGGCGAGCAAAAAGTAAATGGGCAAAGCCACCCACAGGCAGGCCAGACTGGCCCCTGTGATCAGCAAGATGCGTGTTCGGCGCTGCCTTTGCGCCAATGTGACCACCGGGCGGCTCATGCGGTGGCCCCTTTGGGTGTGCGCAACACGCGCAGATAAATGAGGGTGGACACAATTGAGATGCCCAAAATCACCATGGCCATGGCAGCGGCCACCGGGCCATCTTGCAAATTGAATTGCCAGTTGTAGGTTTCGCTCATCAACACCGGGAACTTGGTGCCCGACAAAGCGGCCACCACCGCAAACACTTCAAACGCCAAGATCGTGCGCAAGATCAACGCGGTTTGCAGGCTCGGCTTGAGCAAAGGCAGCGTCACATGCCGGAACTTTTGCCACGCACTGGCGCCAAACACATCGGCCGCTTCGCCGTATTCCTTTGGAATCAGCCCCATGCCTGAAACCAAGATGACCAACACGATGGCTGTTGCGCGCCACACCTCGGCCAGCACCACCGCCACCATCATGCTGCCGGTGTTTTGGAAAGCTAAAAAGTTGTACGGCTCGGCCATGCCGCCTGCCGTCACCAAGAACGAATTGAGAAAACCCGTTTGCTCAAAAATCGCCAACCAAATGATGCCCGCGGCCAAGTCTGAAATACCCAGTGGCACCGTCCAGACATACAACAACAAATCACGGCCTTTGCGAATTTGGTTGAGCATTTGGGCCATCGCCAAGGCCATCACCAACTGCAATGGAATGACCAACGCCGCAAGCCACAAGGTGTTTTTCAGGGCCGGCGCAAACTTCCAGTGCTCGGTCATGGTCTTGAAGGCCGCCAGCGAAAACTCACCCTGCGCCCCGCCAAATGCCAAGCTGGCCACGCCATAAAAAGGCACGACAAACAGCGCCACCGTGAACAGCGTGGCAGGCGCAATCAGCCAATAAGGAAGCAGGCGTTGTTTCATCGCTTGAAGGAGTTCGCAAGAATATGTTCAGCTGCAGCCGCAAGCCGACAAGGGCGGTTAGACATTTTCGCCCGGCACTGTTGTTCAGCACCGTTTCATGAATTCAGTCCGGTGTGCACGGCGCACACCGGAGCTGATTCATCTGTTCAATGGCAGATCAAGCCGTGGTGCTTACTTCACGGGGCAAGCGCCAGCGGAGGGCTTGTCGGGCTCCCAGCAAGGGGCATTGGCTTCCACCATCAGCTTGCGCAAAACGCCAGCTTGCTCTTCCAACACCGCACGCACAGGCTGGCCTGCCAACACAATGCGCTCAAAGGTGTCGACATAGACTTGGTTGAACTTGCCGCCCAAGGCGCCCAAGCCCACTGGCAACAAACCGGGGTTGGCATCGGCCGAACCCGCTTGTTTGCTGATGGCTTCAGCAGTGATGCGCACCGAAGGTGGCATATCGGCTGGAATTTTCACATCGATGGTCGGGAAGAAGTTGGTGGCACGCAAGGTGGCCAACTGCACATCTGGGGTCATCAAGTGGGCCAGCAACTTTTCAGCACCGGCTTTGTCGGGCGCTGTTTTTGGAATGGCCAAACCCGCCAAAACGGGCATGAAGCCACGGCCTGTGGGGCCACTGGGTGCAGGGAAGGCCACAAAGTCGTTGGGCTTGGCGTTGAAGGCGTCGGCCAAACGTGCAATGTGGTCAAAGGCCACCCACACTTGCTCGTTTTTCAAAGGCTCTTGCATCTGGTTAAAACCCGTGGAAGACGCGTGGGTGTATTTCCAGAGTTCTTTGAACATGTTCCAGCCGGCTTCTGCGCCTGCAGAACGGTACTCAGTGACCATGGAGTCGGCGTAGGAGGGGTAGAGGTAGCCCTGGAAGAAGCGGTGCTTCAAGCCCTGTGGGCCAGCGGGGAAACCAAACTTAGGGCCGCCCGTTTTTTCAGCCATGTTTTTGGACCAGGCCACCAACTGTTCATAGGTCAGTTTGTTGATGTCTGCGCCAGCGGGCAAGTAAGGCAAGGCCTTCTTGTTGGCGGCCATGACAAAAGTGGCTTGCATCCAAGGGATGTACTTTTGTTCGGTGGTGCCCAATTTGCCCAATTTGACAAAAGCGGGGCTCACTTTGCCCGTGGCGTTCAGTTTGCTCAGGTCTTGCAGGTCTTTGGTGTTGCTCGACAAACCGCCATGCAAGGCACCCAGCAAGCCAATCGAGCCTTTGCCCGCTTGCAGCTCGGCGTTCAAGCGCGTGAAGTAAGGGCCGTCGTTGTTGGTCACAAACTCGACCGGCACGGGGCTGCTCTTCAAGACAATTTCGCGCATGTCTTTTTGCTCGTTGACCGGGGTTGCTTGGGTTGACCAAAACAAGACCGACTGCGCGTTGACCGAGGCAGCGGCCAACAACGACAGTCCGATTCCACCCAGCACCTGCGCGGCGGCACGTTTCATGTGTTTCATCCAATTCTCCTTGTGCTCTGTTGGGCAAAATGGCCCGATCAGTAACCGGTTAAAAGTTTCCAAAATCGTTTTTGGAACTTGGAGTATCTTCAATTGGAAGCACTAGA
Source organism: Pseudomonadota bacterium (assembly GCA_046047055.1). GTDB lineage: Bacteria > Pseudomonadota > Gammaproteobacteria > Burkholderiales > Burkholderiaceae_C > Limnohabitans_A. The sequence goes on from JBJOIR010000005.1 coordinate 20,261, forward strand.
AAAAGGGGGTTTACCCTGAATTTCGCCATTTCATGCCTGGTGATCACGGGGCGAGCGCGCATAAAAAAACCCACCGGGTTACCCCGGTGGGTTTTTGTACTTTTAAACCTCAACTGGCTTGCGCCAGCGTCAGATTAGAAGTTGTGGAACAAGCCAACGCGGTATTGACCGTTACCAGTCAAGCCAGTGCCTTCCAACTTGCCCAAAGTGGCGTTGATCTTGGTGCGCTTGCTCAACATGTAGTTGGCAGCAATGGCGTAGCCCTTGCCGTCAGCAGTAGCAGAAGCGCCACCTGCGTTGCGCGAAGCGAAGTCAGCACCCAATGTCAAGGCACCGGAGATAGGAGCCACAACAGAAGCGATCACAGTGGCGTTTTCGCCAGAGTAAGCGGCGCCAGAGTTGTTGCCGTAGCCCAGACCAAACTTGGCAACGCCGAGGTCGTAAGTCGCGAACATTTCCAACTTGGTACCTGTAGTCGAGTTAGTGGAGTCAACAGCTTTGCGAGCAACGCCAGCCACCAGAGGACCGTTGGCGTAAGAAGCGCTGATCACGCCCACAGTGGTTTCAGTGTTTGCAGTGCCGTTGGCAGGTGCAAATGCGTTGTTCAGAGCTTTCAACTGGGAAACACCAACAGTGATACCGTTGAATGCGGGCAATGTGTAGCTAACAATGTTGAAGTTAGAAACTGCACCAGCCAAGCCTGCCTTATCAAAGCCATCGCTCAAAGAAGCGCCAGCCAGTTGAGCGGATTGGTTTAAGTTGGAGCTTTCAATGCGGCCACCCGAAACGGTACCGAAAGCGCCTGACAAGGTGAGTGTTGCGTTACGAGCCCAAACGTTGGAAGACTTTGTATCAACAGTTGTTGGGGCCAAGTTTGCGCGGCCACCAACTTGAACGTCGGACAGGAAAGAAGCCTTCAAGCCACCGCCCAGGTCTTCAGTGCCGGAGAAGTTGATCTTGGCATCAAAGAAGTCAGCCTTGGTAGCGCCGCTGTCAGCACGCTGGAAGCCGAAGTTGTAAGTACCGCCGATGGCCACGGTGGATTGAGCGAAAGAAGCGCCAGAAGCTGCCAAAACAGCCAGAGCAATCAGAGTTTTTTTCATTGAGAGTTTCTCCAAAGTTAAAAAAGAGCTTGGGGCTTTTGCGGTGGAAACCACCTGCATGAACACTAAGCCAACCTCCAAATTCGGAAGGTTGCGTGTATTGCACCAGAGCTGTGACTGTTTTCCAAGTGTTTCAAACAATAAAGGGCTTTTTCGTTGCATTGGTGCAACAAACTCCTTGGATGACGTCTGCCTCAACCCCGTACAAACTGAATTTTATGAAAGAAATCAACCGTTTTTGGCTGCTTTCGCATGTATTTAGCGAACGCCATCAACCCCGCGCCAGGCCCGGATAAAACCTCTAAAAATCTCCAATTGAGTGGGTATCCATTACATTTCTTAGGTAATTAAATGCTTTTTGACATGACTCTCAATTCTTTGATCTTGGCCGCCGACAGCGCTTTGCGTACCCTTTGGGCTGAACCCCGAGCGGCGCGTCCCACGCCCGCAGCTACCGGTGTCAGTCTAGGTATGAATGAAGCCGAGCGCCGCGAGGCCAGTGCCTTGATGCGCGTGAACCATGTGGGCGAGGTTTGCGCGCAAGCGCTTTACACCGGACAAGCTTTAGCGTGCCAAAACCCTGCCCTGCGGGCCCAATTGGCAGAAGCCAGCCGTGAAGAGACCGACCACTTGGCTTGGACCCAGCAGCGTCTGAACGAATTGAACGACCGCCCTTCTTTGTTGAACCCGGTTTGGTATGCCGGTGCCTTTGCCATTGGCTTTGCAGCAGGCAAATTGGGCGGCGACAAAGTGAGCCTCGGCTTTGTTGTCGAGACCGAACGGCAAGTCGAGGCTCACCTGCAAAGCCACATGGACCGACTGCCCGCAGCAGACAGCGCTTCACGCGCCATCGTGGCCCAGATGAAGGCCGATGAAATGGCTCATGCCCAAATGGCGCTGAAGTCGGGTGCCGTCGAGTTGCCTGGTGCGGTCAAGTCCCTGATGCAACTCGCCGCGAAAGTCATGACGACTGTGGCGCACCGGGTGTGATCGCGCCTTTTGCAGCACCATTGATCGCGCTATTTAAGGTGCTTCGACCAATTCAAAGCTGGTCGTGATTTCGGCTGTTTTGCCCAGCATGATGCTGGCTGAACAGTATTTGTCGTGGCTCATGGCAATGGCCCGCTCAACGGCGCTGGCGGGCACGCCCTTGGCCGTGACGGTGAAGTGCATGTTGATGCGGGTGAACACTTTGGGGTCGACTTCGGCGCGCTCACTGGAGATTTTGACACTGCAACCACGCACTTCATGTCGCCCGCGCTTGAGGATCAACACCACGTCGTAGGCAGTGCAGCCACCTGTTCCTGCGAGCAGCATTTCCATAGGGCGCGGCGCTAGGTTTTGTCCGCCGTTTTCAGGTTTGGCCGCATCTGGCGCGCCGTCCATGGCGACCACATGGCCTGAACCCGTTTCAGCCAAAAACCCCATGCCTGAACGCGTGCCCGTGGCGCCGGTCCATGTGACTGTGCATTCCATTTTTGATTCCTTGTTCTTTAAGCCCCCAAAAGGGCTAATTTGTAAGGGCCAATATTACCCAATGCCAGCTTACAGGCGTGGGTGAATTGCCAACGCGGGGCTTCAGCAGAAAGTAATCGGCCCTTTTTTGTAAATTGAAATGGCGGCACTTGCTGCGGCGCAACAAAACACCTTTACAATTGCGAACAAGCGTGCTTTTTTGCACGCACGTGTTGTCTCCTCCACCCTCTGAAAAGGTGGATTTGCCCCTAGCCGCAAGGCTTGGGGCATTTTTTTGGCCGTTATCATCCGGGTTAACCTTATTTGGCAACGCGGTCCTACTGCAGTTGCGCCGGACATGAAGACCCAACACCTCAAACCCGCCGATTACCTGATCAAAATCCTGCAGGCCAAAGTCTATGACGTGGCCACAGAGTCGGGCCTCGAGACGGCCAAGAACCTGTCGCTCCGTCTGGGCAACCAGGTTTTGCTGAAACGCGAAGACCAGCAACCCGTGCACAGCTTCAAGCTGCGCGGGGCCTACAACAAGATGGCGCACCTCACGCCTGCCCAACTCAAAAAGGGCGTGATTTGCGCATCGGCCGGCAACCACGCACAAGGCGTGGCTTTGAGCGCCAGCAAATTGGGCACCCGTGCCGTCATCGTCATGCCCACCACCACGCCACAGGTGAAGGTGGAAGCGGTCAAAGCGCTGGGCGGCGAAGTGGTGTTGATTGGCGACAGCTATTCAGATGCCTACAACCACGCGGTGTTGCTGGAGAAAAAACAAGGGCTGACCTTTGTGCACCCTTTTGACGACCCGGATGTCATTGCCGGCCAAGGCACCATTGCCATGGAAATCTTGCGCCAGCACCAAGGTCCGCTCGATGCGGTGTTTGTGGCCATTGGCGGCGGCGGCCTGATCAGTGGCGTGGCCAATTACATCAAGGCGGTGCGCCCGGGCGTCAAGGTGATTGGGGTGCAAATGAACGACTCGCAGGCCATGATCGCGTCGGTACAGGCCAAAAAACGAGTGACGTTGCCCGATGTCGGTCTTTTTTCAGACGGCACGGCTGTGAAATTGGTGGGCGAGGAAACCTTCAGGGTCTCGCGCCAATTGGTCGACGAATTCATGACCGTCGATACCGATGCGGTATGCGCGGCCATCAAGGATGTGTTTGTCGATACACGCTCGATTGTGGAACCCGCCGGCGCCTTGGCCGTGGCCGCCATCAAACAGTATGTGGCGACACACAAAACCAAAGGGCAGACTTATGCCGCCATTTTGTGTGGTGCCAACATGAACTTTGACCGCTTGCGCTTTGTCGCTGAGCGGGCCGATGTGGGCGAAGAAAAAGAAGCCTTGTTTGCGGTCACCATTCCTGAAGAGCGTGGCAGCTTCAAGCGCTTTTTAGAGTTGATCGGCAGTTTGCCCGGCGGCCCACGCAATGTCACAGAGTTCAACTACCGCATGAGCGACTCCGACAAAGCCCATGTGTTTTTGGGCTTGGGCACACACGGCAAGGGTGAGAGCAGCAAGATCACCGCCAACTTCAACAAACACAAGTTTGAGGCCATCGACCTGACCCACGACGAGTTGGCCAAAGAACACATTCGCCACATGGTGGGCGGCCATTCGGCTTTGTCGCAAGACGAGCGTTTGTTGCGCTTTGAATTTCCTGAGCGCCCTGGTGCCTTGCTCAAGTTTTTGAGCCTGATGCGGCCAGGTTGGAACATCAGTTTGTTCCATTACCGCAACCAGGGCGCCGACTACGGCCGCATCTTGGTCGGCCTGCAGGTGCCCGAAAAAGACAACAAGGCCTTTGACAAGTTTTTGCAGACGCTGGGTTATCCGTTCGCAGAAGAGACGCACAACCCGGTGTATCGTTTGTTTCTTCGCAGCTAACGCAAGGCCCACCCCATGCCCGCATCTCTCGAAGGTCAACTGGTTGTGGCCATTTCATCGCGGGCCTTGTTCGACTTTGAAGAAGAGAACTTGGTTTTTGAACAAGGCGATGACCGGGCCTACATGCAATTGCAGTTAGGCCGGTTAGAAGAGCCCGCCAAACCAGGTGTGGCATTTTCTTTGGTGCGCAAATTGTTGGCCTTCAACGATGCCAACGCGCAGCGGGTTGAGGTGGTTATTTTGTCGCGCAACGACCCCGTCTCGGGCATGCGGGTGTTTCGCTCTGCCCAGCATTACGGCTTGCCAATTCAGCGCGGCAGCTTCACCCGAGGGCAGCCGCCTTGGCGCTACCTGAAACCGCTGAATGCGAATTTGTTTTTGTCTACCCACTTGTCTGATGTGCGTGCGGCGCTGAACGCTGGCGTGCCCGCGGCGCAGGTGTACCCGCATTCGGCCTTGGCGTCTGAAGCCCACCCGCACGAAGTCCGCATCGCATTTGACGGCGATGCGGTGTTGTTCTCGGACGAAGCTGAACGGGTATTTCAGGCCGAGGGGTTGTCGGCGTTTCAAGCGCACGAACGCGACAAAGCAGGTCAGCCCTTGTTGGCAGGGCCCTTCAAGCCCCTGCTGGCCGCGCTGCACCGACTGCAACAAGAAGGTACGCCCGCCATGCGGGTGCGAACCGCCTTGGTCACAGCGCGCAGCGCGCCTGCCCATGAGCGCGCCATTCGCACGCTGATGGACTGGAACATCGAGGTCGATGAAGCCATGTTTTTAGGCGGATTGCCCAAAGGCGAGTTTTTGCGCGAGTTTGAGCCCGATTTTTTCTTTGACGATCAAACGGGGCACATCGAATCTGCGGCGCGCCATGTGCCCTCGGGGCATGTGGCTTCGGGCATTTCAAACCCCGATTGAGGGTTTACTTTTTCTCGCGGTAAGGCGCGACGGCCTTCGCATCGATTCTGTAACTGGCCATGCCCATGTGCGAATCGGTTTGGGTGCCGCTCATCACGCCGGTCACCCACAAGGTGTCCATTAAGCGGATGCGCTTGGTGGGTTTGTCGAGCACCACATGGACAATCTGGTTGGCTGGCGGCGGCGGCGAGTGCACGCAAGCACCAAAGTAAGGCACCAACAAAAACTCTTTGCTGCCCTCAGGCAATTCTTCGAGCGGCACCATGAAGCCGGGGATGCGCACGTTTTGCCCCAGCACCTGCGGGTTGATGGGGGCGTTGTCCCACATTTGGCGCATTTTCTTGAGCACTTCTTCGGCTTTGGGGTCGTTGTCTTTCAAGCTCTCCAAGTTCAAGGCTTTGAGGTCTTTGTAAGGGTCCCAGCCAGGCGGCATCAACTGCTCCCAAGAAATGGTGCGCACCGTCCCGGGCAAAGGGTTGTTGGGCGCCGCCACTTCGGACGACAGCGAAGGCTGGGCTTGCGGCAATGCATTGCGCGCACTTTGGGCATGGGCGGGCCCGACCCACATGGCGCTGGTCATCACCAGCGCCACTGTTATCGGCAGTTTTAGCGACACTGTCAGTGGCAGTGCGAATCGTGAGATGAAATTGAGGGTCATGGCTGCGCCTTTATTGAACTTAAACGCGTGGCGACAAACCATCGGCCAAGGACCACCGATAAGCCCGCCAAGCTGGAGCCAAACTGGCCAACAACCCGGCAAGCAACACGGCCAAGACCCAAGCCCACTGTGTCGCCAATGGAGCCGCCCATTGCAAGCGAATTCCCAAGGCCTGTTGCAGCCACGGGCCCGCCAGCACCATGCCCACTTGAGCCAACAGCACCCCCAGCAAAGCGCCTGCGCCAGTGACCCAAATGCCCTCTAAGGCCAGCAAAGCCACGATGTGCCTTGGCCCCGCACCCACCGCCCGCAACACCGCCAGTTCTCGGCGGCGCTCACTCAGGCCCGCCTGTACCACCGCCATGAGCGAGAGCACACTCACCAAGGCCACCAGCGCAGACACCGCGAACAAGGCGTTTTCACCCACCCCCAACACCGACCACAACTCGGCCAGAGCAACACCGGGCATCACGCCCATCAGCGCTTCAGGTTCATAAATATTCACGAAACGCTGCACATTGAAAACAGCCGCGCGGCTTTTGAGTCCCACCAAAGCAGCGGTGACTTCTTCCGGCTCGAGATTGAATTTGCGCGCCTGATCGGCCGGAATCTGACCACCAGGCATGGGCGTTCCCGCCACCCAGTCGAGGTGCAAGGCCTCCAGTGCCTGCAAGCTGACGTGCACAGTCCGATCCACCGGGGTGCCGGTCGGGGCCAAAATGCCCACCACCTTGAATGGCTTGTCGGCGTGTTCATCGACCGCTTCACCCACGTGCTCATCCCCGTGGTCATGGTCGTGCATGCCATGACCCAAGGTGATGCTTTGCCCCAGCCCATAGCCCAATTGTCGGGCCACCTCAGCACCAATCACCGCTTCGTAAAGGCCGTCAAGCGAGTTCGCAAAAACAGCGCCTTGCTGCAACACCAAGGCTTGTTTATCGCCATAGGCAAAGTGTTTGAAATAGGCAGGCGTGGTGCCCAAGACTGGAAAGTTGCGGTGCGAGTCCCCCAAACTCAGGGGCACCACCCATGACACCGAACGGTGCTGCTCTAACGCTCGCACACTGTCCATCGACATGCTTTGCGGCACGTTGCCGATGTGGAACACCGAAAACAGCATCAACTGCACCGGACTGCTGCGCGCACCCACAATCAAGTCAACACCGCTGACCGACTGGGCAAAACTTTGCCGAATGTCGTGACGCAAGCGCTCCAATGTCCACAACAATGCCGTGGCCAGCGCCAGCGAAACCACGACCCAGACCAAGGTGTTGCGCCGGTTCCAAGCGCTGCGGCGCGCCAACCCAAAGAGAGGCATCAAGCGGCGCCTCCAGACTGCTGCAGTTCTGGCAGTGACCACTGCACCGCAAAACGGCCAGCCTGCTGTTCGTCGTGGCTCACGCAGACCAAGGTGCTGCCTGCGTCTTGCGCAGCTTGCATTAACAAATCCATAAAACCATGGCGCAACGCGGCGTCCAAGGCCGAAGTGGGCTCGTCAGCCAAGATCAATTCGGGCTGGCCCATCAAGGCCCGTGCCGCCGCCACCCGTTGCTGCTGGCCAACCGACAAGGCGTCGGCGCGGCGCGACCACAGGGTCTCGGTCAAGCCCATGCGCTGGAGCCAATTTTTAGCGGCCGCATCGGGCCCACCCAAAGTCTGGCAACGCCCATGACGCAAAGCAGAAAAGCGGCAGGGCAACATCACGTTGTCCAGCACGCTGAGGTAGGGCAACAAATTGAATTGTTGAAAAATCAACCCGACATGGTCGGCCCGAAATGCGTCGCGCTGACCGGGCTTCAAACCCGCCCAGTTTTGCCCCAGCAAAGAGACGCTGCCGTGTTGTGGCAACAGCACGCCCGCCATCAAGCCGAGCAAGGTGCTTTTGCCGCAACCGCTGGGGCCATGCAAGAAAACGGTTTGCCCGGTTGCCAGATGCAAGCGCCCCAATGTGAGTGTGTCAGGGTCACCCGGGGTCCAAGCAAAGCGCAAGGGCTCGATGTCGATCACAAAGCTCTCCCTGTTGATCTGGGCAATATACCCCGTCAATCGGTCATTGAGACGGCCACCGAGATGGAGATTGGAATTGGGATTTAAACGGGGTTTGCGCTGCGGCCAATCTTTTCAATTGGCGCGCAGGCGAGAGACAACAAAGAATCAGACTGCGTTGTTTTGCAACGCGGCAATGCGGTCTTCGATGGGGGGATGGGTGCTTAACAACTGGCCAATGCCACCGGCAATGCCCATGGCGGCCATGCTCTTGGGCAACTCGGCAGTGTGCACACCGCCCAAACGGGCCAAGGCGTTGATCATGGGTTGCTTGCGGCCCATGAGTATTGCGGCACTCGCATCGGCGCGAAACTCGCGCTGACGGCTGAACCAAGCCACGATGATGGCGGCGACAAAGCCCAACAAAATATCCATCACGATGGTGGTCACAAAGTAACCAATGCCGGGGCCGGTGTTTTCTTCGTCGTTCTTGCGCAAGAAACTGTCCACGGCATAACCCACCACGCGTGAGATAAACACCACAAAGGTGTTCATCACGCCCTGAATCAGCGTCATGGTGACCATGTCGCCATTGGCGATGTGGGCCACTTCGTGGGCAATGACGGCTTCCACTTCTTCGTGGGTCATGTTTTGCAACAAGCCGGTGGATACCGCCACCAAAGCCGAATCACGGAAAGCGCCGGTGGCAAAGGCGTTGGGGTCGCCTTCAAAAATGCCCACTTCAGGCATGCCAATGCCAGATTGGTCAGCGAACTTGCGCACGGTCTCCACAATCCAAGCTTCATCGGCGTTGGCAGGTTGGCTGATGACGCGGACGCCCGAAGACATCTTGGCGATCCATTTGCTCATGAGCAGCGAAATAAAGGCACCACCAAAACCCATGAGCAAAGCAAAGCCCAGCAAAGCGCCCAAGTTGAGGCCATTGGCCGTCAAGAATCGGTTCACGCCCAACAAATTGGCCACCACACCCAACACCAAGACGACGGCCAGGTTGGTCAAGACAAACAGAAAAATTCGTTTCATGTCAGATTTCAATTTCACCCGAAAGACGCGGGTCCGTTGTGGGGAATATAGGGGCTTGGGAAGCAAAATCAAGCGAGCCGCTAGATTTCCTGATTGGCGTACGGTTTTTCAGGCGCAGCGGGCTTGCGCCGCGGCCGAAAGACACTGTGGTCATCGTAAAAGGCCGCCTCTTCGTTGGCCGGCCACCACCCCGGAACCCCCAGCAGCGGCAGGGGGCTGAAGGGTTTTTGTGCGAGCTTTTCGGCGCTCAAGTCTTGCGCTAACCACGCGTCGATGTCCGCAGGCGCTACCGTTTGGGGCACACGCCACAGGTGAACCGTAATGGACTTGTAGGGCTGCACCGCTTTTTCGAGGGCCGCATGGCCAAAAGTCCACAACCGGGTGGCGGCCCATTCCCCGCGCAAGTCGACAAAAGCAGCATGCCAACGGTGCTGGGTCAGCGCAGCCCACAAGGCATCTGAAGGCTGAATGAGCAAGGCGTTTTCATCCAACACGGTGGCCGCATCGCGCACCGGCCCGCGCACTTGCCCTACCCCCGCCCGAGCAATTTCTTGGGCCTGCAACTGGTTGAGGCGTTTTTTTGACAAGGGGAAGTGCATCCAGCACAAGGCATTGAAAAAATCGTGCAAGCCTTCCCGGGTGGGCACCCGGCGTGTTGCAAAGATGAAGTCTTCGTAAGCCTGTCCATCGGGCAGGTCGCTTTGCGGCACAAATTGCACCGGGGCCAATCCGGTAGCACTCAAGGCCTGCGGCTGAGGCGTGCCAGCCAAGATACTCTGTGCAATGGGCTCGCCCACCGCGCGCCATCCGGCCAGCCAAGGGGCTGACCAATCGATGTCGCTGACCCCGTGCAGCAGCGATTGCGCGCAACGCCCCTCTGCCCCACCGTGCGTTGACCGTCCGACCGCTGCCCGAGTCCCCACTGCCATCTGCCCCCTTGGGTCAGTCGCCAGGCCCTCGGTCAGGGCATGGGCTTTGTTTATCCCACCACCAGACGCCACGGCAGGCTTTCCCCAGAACGCAGTGGTTTCAGCTCGGCCTCGCCAAATGCGAAGCTCTCGGCAGGTGTCCAACTTTCACGGCGCAGCGTGATGCGGTCCGTGTTGCGCGGCAAGCCATAAAAATCAGCGCCAAAGAAACTGGCAAAGCCTTCCAGCTTGTCCAAAGCGCCGGCGTGGTCAAACGCTTCGGCGTACATCTCGATGGCCGCGTGCGCGGTGTAGCACCCGGCGCAACCGGTGGCGTGCTCTTTGAGGTGCGCAGGGTGCGGGGCGCTGTCTGTGCCCAGAAAGAAGCGGGCGTTGCCACTGGTGGCCGCTTGCACCAACGCCAACCGGTGCGCCTCGCGCTTGAGCACGGGCAAGCAGTAATAGTGGGGGCGAATACCGCCCGTAAAAATGGCATTGCGGTTGTACAGCAAGTGGTGCGCGGTGATCGAGGCCGCGAGGTTGTCACCACTCTCGGCCACGTATTGCGCAGCCTCTTTTGTGGTGATGTGCTCCATCACGATTTTGAGACCCGGAAAGTCGGCTCGCAAGGGCTTGAGGTGCTGCTCAATGAAAACCGCCTCGCGGTCAAACAGGTCAATGTCTGACGAAGTCACTTCGCCGTGTACCAGCAAGAGCAAGCCTTCGCGTTGCATGGCTTCCAGCACGGGGTAAATTTTGCGCAGGTCGGTCACGCCCGCATCGCTGTTGGTGGTGGCGCCTGCCGGATACAACTTGCAAGCCACCACACCCGCGGCTTTGGCGCGGGCAATTTCTGACGGGGCCAGGTTGTCGGTGAGGTAAAGCGTCATGAGAGGCTCAAACGCCATGCCCTGAGGCACAGCCGCCAAAATGCGCTGCTTATAGGCCAATGCCTGCTCCGCGGTGGTGACCGGGGGCTTAAGGTTGGGCATGATGACCGCACGGCCAAATTGGGCTGCCGTGTGAGGCACCACCACGTTCAGGGCAGCGCCATCGCGCACATGCAGGTGCCAGTCGTCTGGGCGGGTCAGAGTGAGTTCTTGAGTCATGGCCCGTATTGTCGCAAACCTGCGAAACGGCTTGCCGAATTGAGGCCCACGCTCAGGTACTGGCTCAGCAACCGCCTGACCCAGTCCCTTTGCAGCCCCCCCCTGTGGCCGACTCTGCCCTTCCCGGACCCGATCAGCTTTGCAGGATCTTGTTCAAGAAGTCTTTGGTCCGAGGCTGACGCTGTTCGGGATTGTTGAAGAAGTCGTCTTTCGAGCAATCTTCCAAAATACGCCCACCCACATCGATGAAGATCACGCGGTTGGCGACTTTGCGTGCAAAACCCATTTCATGGGTCACCACCATCATGGTCATGCCCTCGTTGGCCAATTGCACCATCACGTCCAAGACTTCCCCCACCATTTCGGGGTCGAGCGCAGAGGTGGGTTCGTCGAACAACATGACGATGGGGTCCATGGACAAGGCGCGGGCAATGGCCACACGCTGTTGTTGCCCGCCCGACAACTGCCCCGGAAACTTGTCTTTGTGAGCCAACAGACCCACACGGTCCAGCATCTTCAAGCCTCGCTCTTTGGCTTCGTCTTCTGAGCGGCCCAACACCTTGACTTGGGCGATGGTCAGGTTCTCAGTCACCGAGAGGTGAGGGAACAACTCAAAACTTTGAAACACCATGCCCACACGCGAACGCAATTTGGGCAAATCGGTGCCTTCGTCCATGAGCGACACGCCATCGACATGGATGCTGCCTTGTTGCACAGGCTCCAGACCGTTGACGGTTTTGATCAGGGTGGACTTGCCCGAGCCCGAAGGACCGCAGACCACCACCACATCGCCTTTGTTGATGCTCACCGAGCAGTCGTTGAGCACCTGCACGGGGCCATACCACTTCGAAACATTTTTGATTTCAATCATTTTCTTTTCCCAATTTCAGTGCGTGCTCAACGCACGATGGCAATCTTGGCCTGCAGGCGCTTGACGCTCCAGGACAGTGCAAAACAAATCACAAAATAAACGACAGCAGCAAAGATGTAGGCTTCTTCAGAGCGGCCATAAATCTTGCCCGCATTGGTGAAGCCCTTCAGCAAGTCGTAGGCGCCGATGGCGTACACCAAAGAAGTGTCTTGGAACAAGATGATGGTCTGCGTGAGCAAGACCGGCAGCATGTTGCGAAACGCTTGCGGCAAGATGACCAGCCGCATGTTTTGTCCATAGGTCATGCCCAAAGCCTGCCCGGCAAACACCTGTCCGCGCGGAATCGACTGGATGCCGGCCCGCATGATCTCGCTGAAATACGCCGCCTCAAAGGCCACAAAGGTGATGACGGCCGACCACTCGGCGCCAATCGGTCGCCCGATCACAAAGGGCATCAGCAAGTAAAACCACAAGATCACCATGACCAGTGGCACCGAGCGCATGCCGTTGACATACGCCGTGGCGGGCATTTCGAGCACTTTGATGCCCGACAAACGCATCAACGCCAGCAAGGTGCCAAAAATCACCCCCCCAATGGTGGCCACAATGGTCAACTGGATGCTGAACAGCAGGCCGCCCAGGACAAACTTGCGCAAGACCTCGAGGTCAAAGAAAGAAAAATCAAGTCCCAACATGTCAATGCCCCCCCGTTCCGGCCGAAACGATGAAGCCAGGCACGCGCATCTTCTTTTCAATCACCGCAAACACGCGGTTAACCGCAAACGCCGACAACGCGTACAACGCCGTCACGGCCAAGTAGATCTCGATACCGCGCGATGTTTCTTCTTGGGCCTGCATGGCGAACATGGTGAGTTCGGCAATCGACACGGCAAACGCCACCGACGAGTTTTTCAGCAAGTTCATGGACTCGCTGGTCAAGGGCGGCAAGATGATGCGAAACGCCATCGGCAAAATCACATACCGATAGGACTGCGCGGTGGTGAAGCCCATGGCCATGGCCGCATAACGTTGACCCTTGGGCAACGCCTGAATGCCGGCACGAAATTGCTCGGCAATACGCGCTGAGGTGAAAAAACCCAGCGCAAAAACCACCAGCAAGAACCCCGGCACTTTTTGGAAAGCCGGGAATATTTTGGGCACCACAAAGTACCAAAGAAAAATTTGGACCAACAAGGGAATGTTGCGGAACATCTCGACCCAAGCATTGGCCAAGGCCGACACCACAGGACGTCCGGGCAAGGTACGCAATGTCCCCACCACCGCACCAAACACCATCGCTACCACCCAAGAGCTGCCCGCCACCGCCAGCGTCCAGCGCCAGGCTTCGAACATCCACTCCAGGTAGGTCCGGCCACTGCCGTCATCGGTCAAAAAGACCTGCCAATCCCATGTCATTTTTATTTACTCCCACGAACTGGCGAATCGCTCGCCCATAAAGAAACCCCGCACAAGTAGCCCAGGCGGGGTTTGCTCAGAAACTGGCCAAATTACTTCTTGGCGTAGTCTTCAGCAGGCTTGTCGTTCAGGTTGGCCCAAGCGGCTTTGGTGCTCTCGCTCAAAGCCAAACCGACCTTCACGTTCTTGGGTGGGATGGCTTGCAAGAACCACTTATCCCACAGTTTGGCCATATCGCCGCTCTTGACCAAGTCACTCACGGTGTCGTCAGCCACCTTCTTGAAGGCGGGGTCGTCTTTGCGAATCATGATGGCGATGGGTTCCACGGCCAAGACTTCACCAACAATGCGGAAATCGGCTGGGTTCTTGGCGTTGGCAATGTTGCCTGCCAAGATGGAGCCGTCCATCACGAATGCATCGGCGCGGCCAGAGTCCAACAACAAGAAGCTGTCGGCATGGTCTTTGCCAAACACTTCGTTGAAGTTCACACCATTGGCGCGCTCATGTTTGCGCAGCAATTGCACCGAAGTAGTGCCGGTGGTGGTGGCCACGTTCTTGTTGGCCAATTGAGCGATAGAGGTGATGCCCGACGCCACCTTGGCAGCAATGCGCACTTCTTCCACGTAAGTGGTGACGACAAACGCCACGTCTTTTTGACGTGCTGCGTTGTTGGTGGTGGAGCCGCACTCAATGTCCACGGTCCCGTTTTGCACCAAAGGAATACGGTTTTGTGAAGTGACCGATTGGAACTTCACTTCGACTTTTTTGCCCACGGCTTTTTCGACGTTGGCCACAATGCGCTGGCAAATTTCGACATGGAAACCGGCGTACTTGCCGTCGCCCAAGGTGTAAGACAGTGCGCCTGAAGAGTCACGCACGCCCATGGTGATCGCGCCCGAAGATTTGACTTTGGCCAAGGTGTCCGCTTGCGCAGCAACACAAGCCAAGGCAGCAACGGCAACAGCCAGCAATTGTTTTTTCATTGATTTCTCCTGTAAAAATCGCTCATCGCGAAGGGTTCAACTGCAGCACACTCACCGCAGTTGTGCACCAGAATGGTAAGTCGTTCACTCACACTTTCTGGTGGTTGCACAAAATGTGCCTGTTTTTCAACAAGCACTGACTATAGTCAGTTAATTGTCAGCCCTTTATCAGGGTGTTCCCGAGGGAATATGCGAATCATGCATAACCCCATAACGCCTCAAACTTTGGCCGGTGACAGGCTTTGACTCAGGTAGGCCCACAGGTCTTGTGCACTGCGCTTGGGCACTTGGCGGCTGCTCGGTTTTTCTCGGTAGGCCCGCACTTCCATGGTCAAGGTCGGCGGGGATTCCCCGGGCAGACTCACCTCCACCAAAACCCCAGCCTGAATCTCTTTTCGCACAGCACTTTGCGGCAAAAAGGCAATGCCATGCCCCTCCAGAGCCATGACTTTGAGGCCTTCGGCCATGTCGGTTTCATAGACGCGCTCTAAGTGAATCGGGGTGCTGGACTGCTTCAATATCCAGTCGGTGATGCCGCCCAAATAGGCCCCTTGGGCATAACCCAAATAAGGCACAGGCCAAGCGGCGGCCCCGGGGAAACTGAACACGGCTTGCCCATCGGGGCCCGCTTTGGCATAAGGCGCCAGCACCTCTTCCCCCAACACCACCATCTCGTAGCGTTCAGCATCGAGTTGCAAGGGCTGTGACGGGTGGTGGTAGGCAATCAGCACATCGCACCCCCCCTCGACCAAGCGCATGACCGCATCGTGCACATTCAATGCGATCAAGCGGCTTTTGATCGGGCCAAAGCCCTCGCGCACACTGGCCACCCAAGCCGGGAAAAAGGTGAACGCCAAGGTATGCGGCACCGCAAATTCAATGAAGTCTTGCCCAGCCGAGTTGTGCCCCCGCAGCATGGCACGGGTGTTTTGCAATGACTGCAACAACTCGAGCGCTTGAGCGTAAAGGGTTTTGCCGGCTGGGGTGAGTTTGGTGGGATAAGAACTGCGGTCCACCAGATCGGCACCAGCCCAAGCCTCGAGTGACTGGATGCGCCGAGAAAAAGCCGGCTGGGTCACGTGCCGCAATTGTGCAGATCGACTGAAACTTCGCGTTTCAGCCAAGCTGACAAAGTCTTCTAGCCATTTGGTTTCCATGTCGGGATTATGGCGCCGTCCAACCCTCTGCGGTTCTGCCAAAAAATCTCGGCCAAGACGGCAAAATCAGTTGACCATCAGTCAGCCATCCGTGGCCATCAGTCGGTCGATTGCTGCATCGCCCACATGCTGGCGTAGCGCCCCTGCTGGGCCAACAAGGCCGCGTGGTTGCCCCGCTCAACGATGTGCCCACCGTCCATCACCAAAATTTCATGGGCATCGACCACGGTAGACAAGCGGTGCGCAATGACCAGCGTGGTCTTGTTCTGTGCCACGTTCGAAAGCTCAGCTTGAATGGCTCGCTCATTGGCCGAGTCCAGCGCCGATGTGGCCTCATCGAACACCAAAATCGGCGGGTCTTTGAGCAAAGTGCGCGCAATGGCCACCCGCTGTTTTTCGCCGCCAGAAAGTTTCAGGCCACGCTCTCCGACCGAGGTTTGGTAGCCCTTGGGCGTGGAGGCGATGAAGTCATGGATGCGCGCGGCTTTCGCGGCCCCTTCGATTTCGGCTTGACTGGCGCCCGGGCGTCCATAAGCAATGTTGTAGGCCACCGAATCATTGAACAGCACCGTGTCTTGCGGCACGATGCCCAAGGCTTTGCGCACACTGGCTTGCGTGACCTGCCGAATGTCTTGTCCCGCGATGCGAATGAAGCCTTGCTGAACATCGTAAAAGCGAAACATCAAACGCGCCAAAGTGGACTTGCCCGAGCCCGAGGGCCCAACAACCGCCACGGTTTTGCCTGCGGGAATGGTGAAGCTGATGTTTTTCAAGATGGGGCGATCGGCCTCGTAGGCAAATGACACACGGTCAAACACCACTTCAGGGGCACCCTGCAAAGCCAACTCGGGGGCACCGGCGGTATCGGCCACTTCGCGCTCGCGGTCCATCAAGACGAACATTTTGTCGAGGTCGGTCAGGCTCTGCTTGATTTCTCGGTACAACACACCCAAAAAGTTGAGCGGAATGTAGAGCTGAATCATGAAGGCATTGATCATGACCAAATCGCCCAACGTCATGCGCCCAGCCACCACCCCTTCGGTGGCCCGCCAAAGCATGGCCACCAAGGCCGCAGCAATGATGAGTTGTTGCCCCGTGTTGAGCAGCGACAAAGTGGTTTGCGCTTTGAGTCGGGCCAGGCGTAAGCGCTCGAGGCTTTCGTCGTAGCGACCGGCTTCAAAGGCTTCGTTGCCAAAGTACTTGACCGTCTCGTAGTTGAGCAAAGAGTCGATGGCGCGGGTATGCGCCGCCGAATCAAACTCGTTGGCCTGCTTGCGAAATTGGGTGCGCCACTCGGTCACCTGCACTGTGAAAAAGATATACAGCGCCAGCGCCATCAGCGTGATGCCGGCAAACCAAGCATCGAACTTGACCGCCAAGATGGTCAACACCAAACCCACCTCGATCAGGGTGGGAACGATGCTGTACAGCGAGTAAGAAATCAGCGACTCGATGCCGCGCACACCCCGCTCAATGTCGCGCGTCATGCCGCCGGTTTGGCGGGCCAAATGAAAGCGCAGGCTCAGGGCATGCAAATGTTCGAAGGTTTGTAAAGCAATGCTGCGCGATGCCCCCTGCGTGGCTTTGGCAAACACCAATTCACGCAACTCGGTGAAGGCCGAAGTCAACAAGCGCAAGGCGCCATACCCGACCAACAAGGCCACCGGCACCACCAGCACGGCTTGGGGGTCGCTGGGTTTGAGGCTCATCGCATCGACCAACTCTTTGAGCAACAAGGGCACGCTGACATTGGCGAGTTTGGCCGCGACCATCAATGACAACGCGATCACCACGCGCCATTTGTATTGCCACAAATAGGGCAACAGACGGGACAAGGTGTTCCAGTCCCCCCCCGAAGGCGCGGCTGAGCCCCCTGTTGTTGCTGAAGCGACCGAATTTTGAGCAGAGGCAGGGGCCGCCGAAGCCGAAGCCGGGGTTTCGCCGTGTTGGCGCATAGAGGACAATCCGGTTGATTACAAATATCCAATTGTGCCCATGTCTGAAACACAAACCCCCAACACCGTTGCTTTGCCCACCGACCAAGAGCTGGTGCTCAAGGTGATTCCCATGCCGGCCGACTGCAACGCCAGTGGCGATATTTTTGGCGGCTGGGTGATGGCGCAAGTCGACTTGGCTGGTGCGGTGTTACCTGCCAGGCGCGTGCGGGGCCGCATGGTGACCGTGGCGGTGAATGAATTTATCTTCAAACAACCGGTCAAAGTCGGTGACATCTTGTCGTTCTTTTCGCGCATCGTTCGGGTGGGGCGCACCTCGGTCACAGTCAAGGTCGAGGTTTTTGCAGAACGCTTCCAGCTGCAAGGTCAGTACATCAAAGTGCCCGAGGCCCATCTGACTTATGTGGCGGTGGATGACCAAGGTCACCCGCGGGTCGTCCCAGCCGAATGAGGCCCCAACTTCACGACACGATGTAAGCGGCGGCCCCTGTGGACATCAGGGTGCCATCGGGGCCACAAAACTCCATGCGCGAAGAGCCTACCCGGGAACCCACGCGCAAGGTGTTGGCCGTGATGGTGAAAAACTCACCAATGCCCGGACGCAAATAGTCGACGCGCAAATCAATGGTGCCCAATTTGGCAAAGCGCTCCAGTCGTTTAGCGGGCGTTTCGTCCAAGTGGCGCGCCGCCAGTGTGGCCATCACGGCGGCACTGCCAATCGCATCGAGCACCGCGCTGATCACCCCCCCGTGGATGCGGTTGTAGGCGAAGTGCCCAACCAGTTCTGGGCGCATCTCGATGCGTGCTTCAACGCCTTCGGGCGAGACTTTGACCAACTTCAAACCCAGCATCTTGTTGAAGACGATTTTTTCTTCGTAGATTTGACGAAACCCCTCGAGGTATTCGGGCTCAAAATCCGCGGCGGAGACAGAACGATGGGGCATGCAATCGGCGAAGAAAAAGAATCAGATCGCTTCAGGGCGGGTCGGGTCATCCCCCAGACGGGCCATGCCAGCCTGGGATCGCCCCTCAGAGTTTTGAAAAGTCAGGCTTGCGTTTTTCCATGAAAGCCCCAAAGGCTTCTTTGGCTGCAGGCTCTTTGAGCATACGTCCAAAACTGGCCCCTTCTTCGGCCATTTTCTGCATGACCACGGGTTGCTCATGGCCCTTCATCAAGCGCTTGGTCTCGACCAAAGACGACAAGGGCTTGGCGGCCAATTTGCGTGCTTGGGCCTGTGCATAGCCATTGACCTCGGTCGGCGGCACCACCCGATTGACCAGCCCCACTTCTTGCGCGGCCTCGGCAAAAAACGGCTCGCCCATGAGCAAGGCCTCGGCTGCACGGTGGTAACCAAACATGCGCGGCACCAAATAGCTAGAAGCGGCTTCGGGGCACAGACCCAAATTGACAAACGGCATGGAAAAGGCCGCGTTGTCACCGGCATAGACCAAGTCGCAGTGAAACAACAAGGTGGTGCCAATGCCCACTGCAGGGCCAGCGACAGCGGCCAACATGGGTTTTTCAAAGGTGGCGATGCCCCGCAAAAACCGAAACACCGGCGAATCTTGCGTGCTGGGCGGTTGGTTCAAAAAATCGCCAATGTCATTGCCCGCACTGAAGATGCTCTCGTGCCCCTGAAACAACACCACCCGAACTTTTTCATCTGCCGCCGCTTGCGCCACGGCGTCGGCCATGGCGGCATACATGGCCGCTGTGATCGAGTTCTTTTTGTCCAGTCGGTTGAAGGTGATGGTCATCACCCCGGCGTCGATGTGGGTCAAGATGTCAGACATGTTTTTCCTTGTAAAGAGGAGGAGGTGCCGTCAAGCGTTCACTGAACCCGAATCCAAGTTTGGGTACGGCCCAGCATCGGCGTGCCAATGTAGCCACGCACTTCGAGCTTTTTGCCACCGTCAATCGGCGTCAAGCGCAAGCTGTAATTTTTGCCGTTTTCGGGATCAAGAATTTTCCCACCTTCCCAGACCACTTTGCCATCGGTTTGTTGGCCACCACGAATGATTTCCATGCCGATTTTCGGTTTGTCTTTGCGGTCATCGGAGCACAGTGTGCAATTGGGCTCCGCGCTGGGGGTTGCCAAAAGTGATTTCTCGACCACGCCAGACAAAGCACCCGCCGCGTTTTGGCTGATGCGGATTTCGGCTTTGGGCTGCTTGGTTTCATCGTCAATGCTGCGCCACAGCCCCAAGGGACTCATTTGGGCCTGCGCCACTGCGGTCAACAAACTGAGGGCCAAGCCCAAGGTGATGCGGTTCATGGTGTGCTTTCTGTAGATGGATTTCAATCTCATGCCAAAGCGGCGTCGGTGTCCATCAAGGCATCGCTGCCCGAACGGATGCGGCGCATGAGGCTAGAGGTTTCAGGCATCAGGCGGGTGAAGTAAAAACGCGCGGTCTGCAATTTGGCTTGGTAGAACGGGTCAGGGCGTTGCGCCTCTTCTTCGGCTTCGGCCAATTTTTGGAGCGCAATTTGTGCCGAGCGCGCCCAGAAATAACCCAAGACCAAGTGGCCCACCACACGCAGATAGTCCACCGCGGCGGCGCCCACTTCGTCGGCATTGCTCATGGCTTTCATACCCACTTCACCGGTCAATTGGGTCAACTTTTGGCCCAAGTCCGCCAGTGGCTTGATGAACTCGCCCATGGCTTCGTTGCTCATTTCGGCCTTCACCAATTGTTCGACCAACTTGCCAAATTTCTTGAGTGAAGCGCCTTGGTTGCCCAACACTTTGCGGCCCAACAAATCAAGCGACTGGATGGTGTTGGTGCCTTCATAAATCATGTTGATGCGGGCATCTCGCACAAATTGCTCCATGCCCCATTCTTTGATGTAACCATGCCCGCCAAAGACTTGCTGGCATTCGGTGGTGGATTGCCAAGCGTTGTCGGTGATGAAGGCTTTGACGATGGGGGTGAGCAAGGCCACCATTTCGGCCGCCTCGGCACGCTCGGCTTCGTCGGGGTGGTTAACTTCTTTGTCCAACAACAAGGCGCAGAAACAGGCCAAAGCACGACCGCCTTCGGCATAGGCTTTGGCTGTGAGCAGCATGCGACGGACATCGGGGTGCACGATGATGGGGTCGGCCGGCTTGCCCGGCGCCTTGACGCCCGTGAGCGAGCGCATCTGAACCCGGTCTTTGGCATAGGCCAAGGCATTTTGGTAGGCGACTTCCGTCAACCCCAGTGACTGGTTACCCACGCCAAGCCGGGCGGCGTTCATCATCACAAACATCGCGGCCAACCCTTTGTTGGGTTGACCCACCATCGTGCCAACGGCCTCGTCCAGCACCATCTGGCAAGTGGAGTTGCCGTGGATGCCCATTTTGTGTTCGAGGCCACCGCAATAAATGCCATTGCGCTCGCCGATGCTGCCATCGGCGGCCACCTTGAATTTGGGCACCAAGAACAAGCTGATGCCCTTGCTGCCGGGAGGCGCATCGGGCAGGCGGGCCAACACCAAGTGCACGATGTTGGCGGCCAGATCGTGCTCGCCCGCGCTGATGAAGATTTTTTGACCGGTGATGCGGTACGTGCCATCGGCCTGCGGCTCGGCCTTGCTGCGCAGCAAGCCGAGGTCGGTGCCGCAATGGGGCTCGGTCAAGCACATGGTGCCGGTCCATTCACCGCTGGTCAGCTTGGGCAGAAACAAGGCTTTTTGTTCGGGTGTGCCGTGGGCGTGCAAGGCTTCATAGGCGCCATGCGACAAGCCCGGGTACATGGTCCAAGCTTGGTTGGACGAGTTGAGCATTTCATAAAAGCACTGGTTCACCACAAAAGGCAACCCTTGCCCGCCATAGTCGGGATCGCAACTGAGCGCAGGCCAGCCACCAGCCACATATTGCGCATACGCTGATTTGAAGCCGTCAGGGGCTTTGACCTCGTGCGTCTCGCGGTTGAGCTGGCAGCCTTGGGCATCGCCCGAAATATTGATCGGGAACAACACTTCAGAGGCGAATTTACCGCCCTCTTCCAACACGGCATTGATGGTGTCTGCGTCGGTGTCGGCATGCTTGGGCAAGGCCTTCAACTCGTCGGTGACATGGAGCAACTCGTGCAAGACAAACTGCATGTCACGAAGAGGTGGGTTGTAGACAGGCATGGTGGTTCCTTGTGAAGTAATGAAAGATCTGCGAAAAAATCAGAGGGATGCGTTTTTGCGTTTGGCTGCGCTGGGTTTGGGCAGCGCAGTGTGCTCAGGCGCTTGCGCATAGCGCGCCAAGATGTGTGAAAAGCCTTGTCGCGCGCGGTCGGTCGCGCCAGGGTTTCTCAAGAATCGGGCTTCGTAATGCAGCGCCAAAATCAAGCCGTGAATTTCAAATGCAATTTGATGGGCATCGGACTCGCGGCCCAAGTGGCCCTCGTGCTGAGCCAACTCAACGGCTCGGCGCAATGCACTTTGCCAGCCTGCAACTGATGAAGCCAAGGCGTCTCGCACTGGGCCAGTGCGGTCGTCAAACTCCACCGCGCCACTGATGTAGATACAGCCCGAATCGATTTCGGCCGAGGTCTGCACCATCCAGTTGTCAAACATGGCTTGCAAGCGAGGCACACCGCGCGCGTGTTTCATGGCCGCATAAAACACCTCGCGCTCAAAGCGCTCGTGGTACTCGCGAATGACCGAAATTTGCAGCTCTTCACGCGAGCCAAAGTGGGCAAATACGCCTGACTTGCTCATGCCCGTGACTTCGGCCAGCGCACCAATCGACAAGCCTTCGAGGCCAATTTGTGAGGCCAAGCCCAACGCGGCATCAATGATCACGGCTTTGGTTTGTTGGCCTTTGATCAAGACTCGGCGACCCGCTTCGGGCACCGGCAGGGTTTCGACTTTGGTCACAGAAGAATCGGACATGGGCATGCAAAAAAGAACGGTCGTTCTATTTTGCACCAAAAAACCAGCCGGCCGCCAACATCCCTGAAGACATCAGGGTAAATCGGTAGGCCCGCCCCCAAAGGAAGGGAGCGGGGTGGCGCCTCAGGGTTTCAGGCCTTGAAGGCAACCACTTTCTGGCTTTGTTCACCCAAGCCGTCGATGCCCAAGCGCATGGTGTCACCTCTCTTCAAGTAGACCGGCGCGGGTTTGCCGTCTTTCTTGATGCCCATACCGACACCGGGTGGGGTGCCCGTGGTGATGATGTCGCCCGCTTCCAGAGTCATGAACTGGCTGACATAGCTGACCAGCTTGGCCACACCAAAAATCATGGTCTTGGTGTTGCCGGTTTGCATGCGCACCCCGTTCACATCCAGCCACATGCCCAAAGTTTGCGGGTTGGGCACTTCGTCACGGGTCACCAACCATGGGCCGACAGGACCAAATGTGTCGCAGCCCTTGCCTTTGTCCCAAGTGGCACCGCGCTCGAGTTGAAACTCGCGCTCGCTCACATCGTTGATGACGCAATAACCCGCCACATGGTTCAAGGCCTCTTTTTGCGAGACATAACGGGTACGAGTTCCGATCACGATGCCCAACTCAACTTCCCAATCGGTCTTTTTAGAGCCTTTGGGCAACATGACATCGTCGTCAGCGCCTTGGATACACGAAATCGCCTTGGTGAACACAATCGGTTCGGCCGGAATCGGCATGCCCGATTCGGCCGCATGATCGGCATAGTTCAGGCCAATGGCAATGAACTTGCTGGTGTAAGAGATGGGCGTACCAAAGCGCTTCTTGCCGCGCACCAAGGGCAATTTGTCGGTTTTGACTTTGGACAATTTGGCCAGCGCTTGGTCATTCAGCAGCTCTGGCGAAATGTCTTTGACCACCCCACTGAGATCGCGCAAGCGGCCTTCAGCATCGATCAAACCTGGTTTCTCTTTGCCGGGTTGGCCATATCGAACGAGTTTCATAAAACCTCTCAGTGTAAAAATTCAATAAGTGGAACGACCACCCGACAGGTCAAAAACCGCGCCGGTGGAAAACGAACAATCTTCGGTGCTGAGCCAAGTGACCATGGCCGCCACTTCTTCGGGTTCACCAAAGCGGGCCATCGGAATTTTGGACAACATGAACTGGATGTGCTCAGGCGTCATTTGATCAAAAATCGCGGTTTTGACAGCCGCCGGCGTGACACAGTTCACGCGCACGCCGGTATCAGCCAGCTCTTTGCCCAACGATTTGGTGAGACCAATTACTGCCGCTTTGCTGGCGCTGTAGGCGCTGGCATTGGGGTTGCCGTCTTTGCCAGCGACCGACGCGATGTTGACGATGCGGCCATAGTTGCGCGCCTTCATGTGGGCGCTGAGTTCTCGGCAGCAATGAAACAAACCGTGCACATTGACATCGAACACCTGCTTCCAAGCATCGACCGGGTAGTCCCAGACTTTGACATTGGGTCCGGTGATGCCTGCGCTGTTGATCAGCACATCCACCGCGGCCAAAGCCGTGGTTTGGGCGGTGGCTTGCACCACATGGGCGTGGTCGGTCACATCGACTTGCACCGCGTGGACCACAGCGCCCGGTTGTTTTTGGCGCAATTGCTCAGCGGCACGGTCCATTCCGGCCACATCGCGGTCCCATATCGTCACGCGCGCCCCAGAGGCCAGCATGCGCTGTGCAATGGCAAACCCCAAACCGGTAGCGCCTCCGGTGATGACCGCGTGGCGGCCTTTCATGTCCAACAAATTCATAGAGACTTTCGTGTCGGTCAAATGGTCATGCCGCCATCGACCATGTAAGCATTGCCGGTGGCGAAAATGGCTTCGTCAGAGGCCAAGAAGGTCACGATGGGCGCGATCTCTGAGGCCTGTGCCAAGCGCCCCATGGGCTGACGGTTGATGAAGTCTTTGCGCGCCTGCACCGGATCGTCGTAGCTGTTGATGCGGTCTTGCAGTGAAGGCGTGTCGACGGTGCCGGGGCAAATAGCATTGCAGCGAATGCCTTGGCGCACAAAGTCAGCCGCGACACTTTTTGTCAGACCGATCACCGCCGCTTTGCTGGTGCCATAGATAAAACGGTTGGGCAGGCCCTTCACACTGGAACAGACACTGGCCATGTTGATGATGCTGCCCCCGCGCCCTTCTTTTTTAAACTGCGCCACCATTTTCGGCAACGCGGCTTGAATCATCCAATACTGCGAGCGCACATTCAGGTTGAAGGCGAAATCCCATTCGTCGTCTTGTGCAGCCAAGATGCTGCCGTTGTGCACAAAACCGGCGCAATTGAACAAGATGTCAATTCTCTCCATGCTGGCCACTTGCGCCGCGATGGCTTGCTTGTCCAGCACGTTCAAAACGGCGGTGTGGACATGGGCGACACCCTCATAGGCCTTGAGCAGTTGCGCATTCACGTCGGTCGCATAAACCGTTGCGCCTTCGGCCGCCATGGCCAAGGCCGCAGCTTGTCCAATGCCCTGCCCGGCGGCGGTGACCAACGCGGTTTTTCCTTTAAGTCTCATGGTGCCTTGATCTCCAGATGGGTGATTTGTCTTTGCGTGATAGCAGACCAATCCCAAGCAATGCCCAAACCGGGGGCCGTTGGCGGATGGGCAAACCCATCGGCCACATGCATGCGTGAGGTGGTGATGTCGTCGAGCTGCGGAATGTATTCCACCCAAGTGGCGTTGGGCACGGCCGCGCAAAGGCTCACATGCAACTCCATCAGGAAGTGGGGACAGACCGCCACATCAAATGTTTCAGCCAAGTGCGCGGTCTTGATCCAAGGCGTGATGCCGCCGATGCGGGCCACATCGGGCTGCACGATCGAACACGCCCCCTGCTCCAAGTATTCTCGGAACTGCATCGGGTGGTACATCGACTCACCCACGGCCACAGGGATGGTGGTGTGTTCGCGCAATTGGCGGTGCCCCGACACATCTTCGGCAGGCAGCGGTTCTTCCATCCAAGCCAAACCCAAGCCATCGAACGCACGGGCTCGGCGCACCGACTCGGCGCGGTTAAAGCCTTGGTTGGCATCGGTCATCAGCTCAAAGGCTGGCCCCACCGCCTCACGCACCGCACGCAAGCGGGCCACGTCTTCGCTGACATGCGGACGGCCAATTTTGATTTTGGCACCCTTGAAACCTTGGGCTTGCGCTTCCAAGGTTTGGTCCACCAGTGCTTCGGGCGACAGGTGCAACCAGCCGCCTTCGGTGGTGTAAAGCGGCACCCGCGACTGCGCACCGCCAAGCAACTGCCAAAGCGGCAAGTTTTGACTTTGTGCTCGCCAATCCCACAAAGCCGTATCCACACAAGCCAGCGCCAAGCTGGTCATGGCCCCCACGGCCGTGGCGTGGGTGTGAAAAAACAAATCTTTCCAAATCGCCTCGATATTGACCGGGTCGCGGCCAATCAGCCGTGGCGCCAAATGGTCCTTCAGCAAGGCCACCACCGACGAGCCGCCCGTGCCAATGGTGTAGGCATAGCCGGTCGCCTCAATGCCATCGCTGCAGTGCAAGGTAAGCAGAATGGTTTCTTGCGTCACAAAGGACTGAATGGCGTCGGTTCGCAAGACCTTGGGGGGCAAGTTGACTTGCCGAAGGCTCACGCGGTCAATGCTGACGGTAGACATGCAAGCAGGGTTTTGGAGTGAGGGTTTATGCGAATCTAAAAAGGCTTGACCGCAGAAAACTGGCCGTGTGATGATTGTGCAACTGGTCTGACCACTTGTCCAATTCGCGTTATCCCTGATCTGTCCGATGCCCATTCAAACCGTTGAACCCCAGCGCCTGTACCGACAGATTGCCGAACAACTTCGGCAATTGATGTCTTCGGGTGAATTCGCTGTGGGCTCAAGGCTGCCGGCAGAGCGCGACCTCGCCACCCAACTGGGCGTGAGTCGCCCCTCTGTGCGCGAAGCCCTCATTGCACTCGAAGTCGAAGGCATGATTGAAGTGCGCACCGGCTCCGGCATTTACGTGCAAAGCACAACCCCCAACCACAACCCATCGGGGACGAACGCGAGTGATGCCACCGCCGATTGGGGACCGCTTGAAGTGATGAGCGCCCGCATCTTGGTCGAAGCCGAAGTGGCGGCACTGGCGGCGCAAAACGCCCAAAAGAAAGACCTGCAAGCGATTCGCAACGGTCTGAAAAAAATGAAACAAGAAGTGGCGCAAGACAATGTCCCGCGCCAAGGCGACCAAGCTTTTCACGAAGGCATCGCGCAAGCCTGTGGCAACAGCGTGTTGCTGGACACCGTTCAACGCTTTTGGCAGGCCCGAAACGGCCCTTTGTTTGAACGCTTGGGTGACTATTTTGAAAACCCGGCTTCATGGCAAGCCGCCATTGCCGAACACCAGACGGTGCTGGAAGCCATCGAAGCCCACGACAGTGCGGGCGCTCGCAAAGCCATGCAAAAGCACCTGAAACAAGCCCACAAAAGATACAGCGCGAGCTGGCGCCGCGCTCCAGCCCGATAGGGGTATGCAGTTTTCGCGTCAGTAATTTTCTAAAACCATGAAGGAGACCACGATGAGCAAACGATTTACTTTGAAATCCCTGGCCGCTCTGGGCGCGGTAGCGATCGGCTCAATGCTGATCAGCGCAGGCGCGCAAGCGCAGCAAAAACTGAAATGGGCCCACGTCTATGAAACCGCTGAGCCGTACCACACCGAGTCGGTTTGGGCGGCAGATGAAATCAAAAAACGCAGCAACGGCAAGTTTGAAATTCAGGTCTTCCCCGCTTCGACGCTGGGCAAAGAAACCGACATCAACCAAGGCCTGACACTGGGCACGGTGGACATGATCATCAGCGGCCCCTCATTTGCCGCTCGCACTTATCCGCGCTTTGGTATCGCGTATTACCCCTTCATCTTCCGCGATGGCGACCACTTGATCGCTTACTCCAAGAGCCCTGTTTTCCAAGAAATGGTGAAAGAGTTCCGTGAAAAAACAGGCATTCAGGTCACCGCTTACACCTACTACGGTGCACGCCACACCACCGCCCAAAAAGCCTTCACCAATTGCGCTGGCATGAAGGGCATCAAGATCCGTGTGCCCGATGTGCCCGCCTACCGCGCAACGCCCGAATCTTGCGGCGCCAACCCCACGCCCATTGCTTTTGCTGAGGTTTACTTGGCCTTGCAAAACGGCACCGTCGAAGCCCAAGAAAACCCTTTGACCACCATCGAAGCCAAGAAGTTCTTCGAAGTGCAAAAGGCGATCATGTTGACGGGCCACATTGTGGACGGTTTGACCACCCAAATTGCACCTCACGTATGGAGCAAACTCAGCGATGCTGAAAAGAAGCTCTTCACCGATGTGACCCAAGAAGCTGCTGTCCGAGCCACCGCCAAGATCAAAGCGCGTGAAGCCGAGTTGGTGGACGAGTTCAAGAAGAAAGGCCTGCAGATCGTTCAAGTGGACCGCAAGTCTTTCCAAGATGCGGTGCTGAAGAACAAACCTTTGACGTCCATGGGTTTCACTCAGTCCGATTTCGACAAGATCCAAGCCGCCAAATAAACGGCTGACTGTGCCTTTGCACAGCCCTGATGCAGCGGGTCTGCCCAAAGCAGACCCGCTGCCTGTCTCCCGCACGAATGAACCAAGGACCCGCCATGAGCAACACCCCGGATCTGGACGCCATGCCCAAAGTCATGGGCGAAGATGGGCAGTTTCACGCGACCGATGACGAAGTCGATTTATCGGGAACGCCAATTGAGGCTTGGGTCGCGCTGGCATTTTTTTGGACCTTGGGGTTGACGGTTTTTTACCAATTTTTTACCCGCTATGTCTTGAACAACTCGGCCTCATGGACCGAGGAGATTGCGCGCTATTTGTTGATCGCTGTGGTGTTCACAGGCGCCACCATTGGCGTGGCCAAAAACAACCACATTCAGGTGGATTTCTTTTACCGCTTCATGCCCCACTGGATGAGCCGCGCCATGGGCTTGGTGGTGGACGTGATGCGGGTGGCATTTTTTGCTGCGGCGACCGTCCTCACCGGTCAAATGATGGAAAAGCTGGGCAGCTACAAGATGACCATCATCGACTTGCCCATGAACCTGGTCTATGGCGTGGTGATGGCCGGCTTTGCAGCCATGTGCCTGCGGGCCATTTGGGTCGCCCGCATCCATTGGCAGCGCGGCTACACCGTTTTGCAACGGCCTGAATCCGAGATGACCGACCGCTGATCGAAGCAGACTTCCGAAAGATTGCCATGCTGAAAATTCTTTTCTTATTCCTGATGAGTGGCGGTATCCCGGTGGCGATTGCCATGGCGGGGGCTTCTCTGATCTACCTCTTTTTCGCTCAGAGTTCACCGCCGTTTGTGGTGATCCACCGCATGGTCTCGGGCATCGACAGCTTTCCATTGCTGGCCGTGCCGTTCTTCATCTTGGCCGGCAACTTGATGAACAACGCCGGCATCACCAACCGCATTTACAACTATGCGCTGGCCTTGGTGGGCTGGCTCAAGGGCGGCTTGGGCCACGTCAATGTGGTCGGCTCGGTGGTGTTCGCCGGCATGAGCGGCACGGCCATTGCCGATGCGGCCGGTTTGGGCACCATCGAAATCAAAGCCATGAAAGACCACGGTTACAGCACCGAATTTGCCGTGGGCGTCACGGCAGCTTCGGCCACCCTGGGCCCCATCATTCCACCCAGTTTGCCCTTTGTGATCTACGGCATGATGGCCAACGTTTCTGTAGGCGCTTTGTTTTTGGCGGGCATCTTGCCGGGCATTTTGATGGCCTTGCTCATGATGCTGACCGTGGCCTATTTCGCGCACAAAAACGGCTGGGGCGCCGATGTGAAATTCGAGTGGCCCAAAGTCATCAAAGCCTTGGCAGAAACAGCGGTGGTGGTGGGCTGGCCCTTGAGCATTTGGTGGTTGGTCACCGCCATGGGAACCCCCGCGCAATTGACGGTGTTTCTGGCTTTGGTGGTTTTGTTTTTGGCCGACAAATTTTTTAAGTTTCAAGCAGTGCTGCCCATCATGACCCCGGTCATCTTGATTGGCGGCATGACCACAGGGGTTTTCACCCCCACTGAAGGCGCTATCGCGGCATGTGTCTGGGCCATCGTGCTGGGTTTCTTTTGGTACCGCACGCTCCATTTCAAGATGTTCGTGAAGATCTGCTTGGACACCGTGGAGACCACCGCCACGGTGTTGTTCATCGTGGCGGCCGCCAGTATTTTTGGCTGGATGTTGACCGCCACCGGCGTCACATCGGCCATCAGCGCATGGGTCTTGGGCTTCACCAAAGAGCCTTGGGTGTTTTTGTTGCTGGCCAACGCGCTGATGCTGTTTGTGGGTTGCTTCCTCGAGCCCACGGCCGCCATCACCATCTTGGTGCCGATCTTGGTACCGATCTGCCAGCAACTGGGCATTGATTTGGTTCACTTCGGCCTGGTCATGGTGCTCAATTTGATGATCGGCCTGTTGCACCCGCCCATGGGCATGGTGCTGTTTGTGTTGGCCCGCGTCGCCAAGCTGAGTGTCGAGAGAACCACCATTGCCATCCTGCCTTGGCTCTTCCCCTTGCTGGGCAGTCTGGCCGTCATCACCTACGCCCCCAACTTGGTGTTGTGGTTGCCTAAACAGTTTTATTGACCTTGATGGGCGGTGCATTTGCACCGCCCCCAACCGAACAAAAAAATGAACTCTTCCTTCATTCGCCTCCATCCCGCCGATGACGTGGTCATCGCCCGCGCCCAACTCATGAGTGGCACCACCGTCGACGGCGTGGCCGTGCGGGGTCTGGTGCCCCCCGGCCACAAAGTGGCCACACGCGCCATCACTCAGGGCGAACCGGTGCGCCGCTACAACCAGATCATTGGCTTCGCTTCACAAGCCATTGCGCCCGGCGAGCATGTGCACACCCACAACCTGAACATGGGGGCCGAAAAAGGCAACTTCGAGCGCGACTACGCCATCGGGCAAGACGTCAAACCCGAAGCCGTGCGCAAGCAGGCCACCTTCATGGGCTACAAGCGCACTGACGGCCGGGTGGCCACACGCAACTACATCGGCGTGCTGTCGAGCGTCAACTGCTCGGCCACCGGTGCACGCGCGATTGCAGACCATTTTTCTAAGCGCAACAACCCTGCTGCTTTGGCGAAATACCCCAATGTCGATGGTGTGGTGGCGCTGACGCATGGCACCGGTTGCGGCATGGACACCGAAGGTTTGGGCATTCAACTCTTAGAGCGTACGCTGGCCGGTTATGCCACGCACGCCAACTTCTGGGGGGTGGTGGTGGTGGGCCTGGGTTGTGAAGCGAACCAGCTCAACACCTGGCTGGCGCACAGCAGCCTGCGCGAGGGCGACACCCTGAAAGTCTTCAACATCCAAGACACTGGCGGCACGCGCCTCACCGTCGAGAAAGGCATCCAGCTGATCGAAGAAATGCTGCCCCGCGCCAACGCGATTACCCGCGAACCTTGCAGCGCCGAACACATCACGGTCGGCCTGCAGTGTGGTGGCTCCGACGGCTATTCGGGCATCAGCGCCAACCCGGCGCTGGGGGCTGCGGTCGACCTCTTGGTGCAACATGGTGGCACCGCCATCCTCAGCGAAACACCCGAAATATATGGCGCTGAGCACTTGCTGACCCGACGCGCCGTCAAGCCTGAAGTGGCACACAAACTCATCGGTCGCATCCGCTGGTGGGAAAACTACACCGCCATCAACGGTGGCGAGATGAACAACAACCCCTCGCCCGGCAACAAGGCTGGAGGGCTGACCACCATCTTGGAAAAATCGCTTGGTGCGGTCGCCAAAGGCGGCACCAGCAACCTGCAAGCGGTCTACGAATACGCCGAGCCCGTGACGGCCAAAGGCTTTGTTTACATGGACACGCCGGGCTACGACCCGGTGAGTGCCACAGGCCAAGTGGCGGGCGGCGCCAATTTGATTTGCTTTACCACCGGACGCGGCAGCGCCTATGGCTGTGCACCTTCGCCGAGCCTCAAGTTTTCGACCAATACCGCGCTGTGGAAAAAACAAGAAGAAGACATGGACCTGAATTGCGGTGAGATCGTGGACGGCGGTGTGAGCATCGCCGAAATGGGTCAACGCATTTTCGACATGATCTTGGCCGCAGCATCGGGCGAACCCACCAAGAGCGAGCGCCACGGCTACGGCCAAAACGAGTTTGTGCCGTGGCAAGTTGGCGCGGTGATGTAACCACTGAGCTGGCCAGATCTTTGGCTCTGTCCTCAACCCCTCAAGCTAGAACATGAGCCACACCATTTCTGCCCACGACCTGCGCGTCAAAGTCACCCGCATCATCGAACAAGCAGGCAGCGCCCCTGCCGAGGCCGCGCAAGTGGCCGACAACTTGGTCATGGCCAACCTGAGCGGCCATGACTCGCATGGTGTGGGCATGGTGCCGCGCTATGTGGACGCGGTGCTCGAAGGGGGCCTCTCGCCCAACACAGGGGTGAAGGTGGTGCTCGACACGGGCCCCCTGTTGAACTTGGACGGCCAACGCGGCTACGGTCAAATCACCGGCGTGCAGGCCATTGAAATGGGCATTGAACGCGCCAAGCAATACGGCGTGTGCACCGTGGCGCTGAGCCGCTCACACCATCTGGGCCGCATTGGTCACTTTGCCGAAATGGCAGTCGCACAAGGACTGGTGTCGGTGCACTTTGTGAATGTGCTGTCGCGCCCCGTGGTGGCGCCTTTTGGTGGTGGCGATGGTCGCTTCGGCACCAACCCTTGTTGCATCGGTGTCCCGATGGGCCAGCGCGCCCCTTTTGTGCTGGACTTCGCCACCAGCCGTGTGGCCCAAGGCAAGATGCGCGTCGCCCACAACAAGGGCGAGCACGTGCCACTGGGCTATTTGATTGACGAACATGGCCACCCCACCACAGACCCTGGCGTGGTGGTGGTGCCACAGTCAAACGGCTTGTTTGGCGCCCTCATGACCTTTGGCGACCACAAGGGCTTTGGCATGGCCATGGCCTGCGAATTGTTGGGCGGCGCGCTCACCGGCAGCGGCACTTGGCACCGCGAGGCCGACCAACAACGTGCCGTGCTCAACGGCATGTTGACGATGCTGATCGACCCTGTGGCGCTGGGCACACAAACGCAGTTTGAACAAGAAGCGCTGGCTTTTGCCGACTGGCTGCGCCAGAGCCCGCAGGCCCCCGGCAGCGAGGGTGTGCGCATGGCGGGCGAACCCGAACGAGCAGCCCGCGCTGAACGCGAGCAACAAGGCATTTGGATCGACGACGCCACTTGGGCCGAGATCGAAGCCGCAGAGCAAAAACTTCAACAGCGTTGAGCCTCCACGCTCACCGTATTTATGGCGAACCCCACCATGCACCTGTCTGCTTCGACATTGCGCACCCTGCCCGCTGACCTACACACCCCAAGTTATGACCGCACGAGCCACACCCCCGGCGTGGTGCACTTGGGCTTGGGCGCTTTCCACCGCGCTCACCAAGCCATGGTGTTCGACCAATTGCTGGCGGCAGGTGACACGCGCTGGGGCATTCATGGCGTGGGCATGACGCGCCCCGATCTGGTGAACCAGCTGCGGGCACAAGACGGCCTTTATGCGGTGCGCGTGGCCGATGGTCAAGGCGTGACGTGGCATGTGCCCGGCGCGCTGTGGCGCACCCACGTGGCCGCCACCGAACGCGATGCGGTGGTGCACGCTTTGGCCGATCCGGCCACCCGCTGGGTCACGCTCACCGTCACAGAGAAAGGCTACACCCCAGCGCTTGGCCAACTGCTGCTGGACGGCTTGCGCCTGCGAGAGCAACAGGGCTTGCCCGGCCTCACGGTGGCATCGTGTGACAACCTTCAAGGCAATGGGCACAAACTGAAAGCCTTGGTAACGGCCGCAGCGACAGCCCAAGACACCGCTTTGCTGCATTGGTTGGAGGTGCAATGCGCTTTTCCTTGCAGCATGGTCGACCGCATCGTGCCGGCGGCCACCCCAGAGGTGATGGCCGCCGCGCAAGAGGCTTTGGGCGTGCAAGACGCCTGTGCCCTCAGCACCGAAGGCTTTTGGGAGTGGGTGATCGAAGACCACTTTGCGGACCCGACCGACGGCCCCTTGTTGCAAAGTGCGGGCGTGCGCGTGACCCGCGATGTGCACAGCTACGAAGAAGCCAAGCTGCGCATGCTCAATGGCAGCCACTCGGCCATGGCGCTCATGGGCGCGATCACTGGCCGACCTTACATCGCCAGTTGCATTGGTGAGGACCACATCCGCGCCTTCGTCTACCGGCTCATGGGCCGCGAGGTTTCGCCGCACTTGAGTCGCACTGATTGGTCCGATTACCGTGATGCACTGATCGCCCGCTTTGGCAACCCCTATCTGAAGCACAGCGTGCACCAGATCGCCACCGACAGCTCACAAAAAATTCCACAACGCTGGCCGCCTTCGGTGCTGGGGCAGATGGCGCACAACGCTTCGTTTGAGCACCACGCTTTGGCTGCTGCTGTGTTCGTGCGTTACACCCTCGGTGTGGACGAGCAAGGCCAAGCCTACAAGTTGAACGACCCGCAAGCCGATAGCCTGATGGCCTTCGGCGCCGCCCAGCGCACTGAGCCCGACGTCTGCGTGCGTGCCATCCTGGCCCGCGAAGACCTGTGGGGCAGTGCCCTGCCCAGTCACACCACTTGGATTAACCGTGTGACGCATTGGCACCAGCAAGTCTTGCAACACGGTGTGGACGCCACGATTGCGCAACTGCTTGCACAGGAACCCTGAGCCATGAAGATCACCGCCGCCCGCGTCATCGTTTGCAGCCCCGGCCGCAATTTCGTCACCCTCAAAATCGAAACCGATCAGGGTGTGACGGGCATTGGTGAC
Organism: Pseudomonadota bacterium; assembly: GCA_046047055.1. Taxonomy (GTDB): domain Bacteria; phylum Pseudomonadota; class Gammaproteobacteria; order Burkholderiales; family Burkholderiaceae_C; genus Limnohabitans_A. The sequence continues at coordinate 54,454 of JBJOIR010000005.1, forward strand.
GCGACACTCAATGGCCGTGAATTGGCCGTCGTCAGCTACCTCGAAGACCACCTGATTCCCTGTCTGATCGGGCGTGACCCGCAACAAATCGAGGACATCTGGCAATACCTCTACAAAGGGGCTTACTGGCGGCGCGGCCCGGTGACCATGAGCGCGATTGCGGCCGTCGACACCGCACTGTGGGACATCAAGGCCAAGCTGGCGAACATGCCGCTGTACCAATTGCTGGGCGGACGAAGCCGCACCGGCGTCATGGTGTATGGCCACGCCAATGGCCGCGACACCGCTGAAACCGTGGACGAAGTTTTGCGCCACAAAGAAGCAGGTTACTTAGCCATCCGCGCCCAAAGCGGCGTGCCTGGCCTGAACAAGGTTTATGGCGTGAGTGGCGCAAGTCGTTTGTACGAGCCTGCCGACGGCAACTTGCCCAGCGAACACGACTGGAGCACCGAAAAGTATTTGCGCCACACCCCGGGCCTGTTTGAAGCAGTGCGCGAAGCCGTGGGACCCGACATCCATTTGCTGCACGACGTGCACCACCGCCTGACCCCTATCGAAGCGGCTCAGCTGGGCAAGGCCCTCGAGCCGGTGCGCATGTTCTGGATGGAAGACCCGACGCCTGCCGAAAACCAAGAAGCGTTTCAGTGGCTGCGCCACCACACCACCACGCCAATTGCCGTGGGCGAGGTTTTCAACAGCATCTGGGACTGCAAGTCACTCATCGAACACCAACTCATTGACTACATCCGAACCACCGTGGTCCACGCAGGCGGCATCACACACTTGCGCCGCATCGCCGATCTGGCAAGTCTCTACCAAGTGCGCACCGGTTGCCACGGTGCCACCGATTTGTCGCCGGTGTGCATGGGCGCGGCGCTCCACTTTGACACTTGGGTGCCCAACTTTGGGGTGCAGGAGTACATGCCGCACAGCGAAGAAATGTTGTCCGTTTTCCCACACGACTGGCGATTTGAGCGCGGCATGATGTACTGCGGAGAATCACCGGGTCATGGCGTGGACATCGATGAAAAGCTGGCAGCGAAGTACCCCTACCAAAGGGCTTACTTGCCGGTCAACCGGCTGCAGCACGACGGGACTTTGTGGAACTGGTGAAGGACTTACAACATCCGCGCCAAAGCGGCTTGCAAATGCTCTGAGGGCAAGCGCTTGAACCCCGAGCGGGCAAAGCGTTGCAAGCGGCCTTGCATGAAGGCCACCAGCAAAGAAGCCACCAACTGGGCATCCACGCTGGGTGTAGGGGACTCTTGCACTTTCAGCGATTGGCGCAGCTGTGCTTCAATCTTGTCGAACAACAAATTGATGCGCTCTTGCAAGCGCTCGTGCTCAAGCACCAGGGCATCGCCAATCATCACGCGGCTCATGCCCGGATTTTTTTCGGCAAATTGCAGCAACAAAGCCACAATGCGGCTGGCTTGCACGGGCCCCGCAGGCTCGCGGTCGGTGACTTGCCGAATCAAGCCGATGACCGACTGATCGACAAAATCAATGAGGCCCTCGAACATCTGGGCCTTGCTGGCAAAGTGCCGGTACAAAGCGGCTTCACTGACGCCAATCTTGGCGGCCAAACTGGCGGTGGTCACCCGCTCAGCGCCGGGCTGCTCCAACATGGCGGCCAAGGTTTGCAGGATCTGCAAACGGCGCTCACCCGGACGCGGGCGCTTGCGAGCCGGCGCGGCTTCGTCGTCTGAAAACCGTTCCGATACGGGTTCTGTCTCGGCCATGGTGGTGTCTTCCGTGGTTGATCGAATGGGCTGATGGTGCAGATCGGCTCAGCGCATCAACGGCTGCGGATCATGGTGCCAAAAGCCTGCTCGGACAACACTTCGAGCAGCATGGCATGGGGCACCCGACCATCGATGATGTGCACCGCATTGACGCCACTTTTCGCGGCATCGAGGGCACCCGCAATTTTAGGAATCATGCCGCCGCTGATGGTGCCGTCGGCGCACAACTCGTCGATGCGGCCAGGGGTCAACTCGGTCAGCAACTGGCCTTCTTTGTCCAGAACGCCGCGAATATTGGTCAGCATCAAGAGTTTTTCTGCCTGCAACACGGTCGCCAATTTGGCCGCCACCACATCGGCGTTGATGTTGTAGCTTTCGTTGTTGACGCCAAAACCAATCGGGCTGACCACCGGGATGAAGGCGTCTTCTTGCAAGCACTTCAAAATGGACGGGTCGATGCTTTCAATGTCACCGACTTGGCCCACATCGTGTTCTTTGCTGGCGTCTTGGCTGTCCACCAAGCGGAGTTTTTTGGCGCGAATCAAGCCGCCATCGCGGCCTGTCAAGCCAACGGCCTTGCCG
>JBJOIR010000006.1:0-56091 GCA_046047055.1 Pseudomonadota bacterium
GTGGTGGGCTTGCCACGGCCTGCCCACCACGCCATGAGCAAAAAAAAGGGCAGTGCAAATAGCATGCGATACATCAGCAAGGTCACCGCATCAACATCGTATCGATAAGCCAGCTTGACGATGATGGCCTTGCCGCTAAATGCAATCGAGCCCGCCATGGCCATGATGAGGCCGGTGGTCAAGTTCGAGAAACGGGGCAACCCCATCAAAAGCCCACCGCTTGTCCGTCTCGGCGGGGGTCGCTGGCAGCCATGTAGCCTTCCGTGCCCGGATCGCCCATCCGCCAAATGAACTGGCCAGCGCCAAAGTCTTGGTACGAGTCGTTGATGATGTCCATCTGATGCCCTCGCGCCGCCAAGCCTTGCACCGTATCAGGGTTCATCGCAGCTTCAACGTTGATGTTCAGGCCCGTGTTGTAGCGCCAGCGAGGCGCGTCGCAAGCGGCTTGCGGGTTTTGCTGGTAGTCGAGCATGCGCACCAGGGTTTGCATGTGGCCTTGCGGCTGCATGTTGGCGCCCATCACACCATAGCTCATGACCGGTTGTCCGTTGCGGGTCAGGAAAGCCGGAATGATGGTCTGAAACGGCCGCTTGCCCGGCGCCACCAGATTGGCCTGATTGGGGGCATTCAGATGGGTGCTGAAACCATGGCCACGGTTTTGCAAACTGATGCCGTAAGTGGGCTCCACCACGCCCGAACCAAAACCCATGAAGTTGCTTTGAATGAAGCTGATCATCATGCCGTTTTCGTCAGCCGCGGTGAGGTAAATGGTGCCGCCCTTGACCGGGTTGCCCGCCTTGAAATCTTGTGCCTTCTTCAGGTCAATCAGCTTCGCTCGGCTGGCCAGGTAGGCAGAGTCCAGCATTTGCTCGGGCGTGACTTGCATGTAGCGCGGATCGGCCACATAGCGGTACACATCGGCAAAGGCGAGTTTCATGGCCTCGATTTGCAAATGCTGCGAATCCACACCATCCACTTTGTGGCTCGCCAAATCGAAGTTAGACAAAATGCCCAACGCGATCAGGGCTGCAATGCCTTGCCCGTTGGGTGGGATTTCGTGCAGGGTGTAGCCCCGGTAATCTTGGGCGATGGGCTTGACCCACTCGGGTTGGTAATTGGCCAAGTCTTTGGCGGTGATGCTGCCACCGTGCTCTTTGGCAAAGCGCTCAATGGCTTCGGCGATCTCGCCACCATAAAGGGCCTGCCCTTTGCTGGCCGCAATGGCCTTGAGGCCGCGGGCCGCATTTTTGAAGCGGAACAATTCGCCCACTTCAGGGGCACGGCCCCAAGGCAAAAAGCTCTCGGCAAAACCCGGTTGCGAGCGCAATTCGGGCGTCGCGGCTGCCCACTTTTGTTGCACCACCACGGGCACCAAATAACCGCGCTCGGCCACATCGATGGCAGGCTCTAACAAGTCAGCAAAAGGCAATTTGCCAAACCGTTCACTCAAGGCCACCCAACCGGCTACGGCACCGGGCACCGTCACCGAGTCCATGCCGCGCTTAGGCGGATTGAGCGCATCAGCGCCGTATTTGCGGTGAAAGTAGTCGGGCGTCCAAGTGGCGGGTGCAGGCCCTGAGGCGTTCAGGCCTTGAAGGGTTTGACCGTCCCACACGATGGCAAAAGCATCTGAGCCCAGACCGCAGCTCACGGGTTCGGTGAGGGTAATGACCGCCGCTGCGGCAATGGCGGCATCTACCGCGTTGCCCCCCTTGAGCATCATGCGCAAACCGGCCTGAGCAGCCTGCGGGTGCGAGGTGGACACGATGTTGCGCGCAAACAGCGGCAAGCGGGTGCTGGTGTAGGGGTAGTGGTGATCGAATTTCATGTGGCATTATTTTCTCAGAGCCCTCGCAAAACTGCAGCACCCACGCGACAAGACCATGCTCTTGGCAACTGCCCTTGGTGCGGGGCCTTAGCGCAGACCATGCGCTCAGGCCCTTAGCTCAAGCCCACCAAGCGGGCACACACCCCCGAGCCCCAAATGACAACGGCCTCCGAAGAGGCCGTTGCTGCAAGTCAGGCTTTAGAAATTACTCTTCGACGAAAGCCTCTTCGCGCTTGGACTTGATAGAGGGCAGCGCCACCACAATCAACAGCAGCAGAGCCACCGCCAGCAAACTGGCCGACAAAGGGCGGGTCACAAACACGCTCCAATCGCCACGCGACAAGAGCATGGCGCGGCGCAGGTTTTCTTCCATCATCGGGCCCAAAATGAAGCCCAGCAGCAAAGGTGCTGGCTCCATGCCGAGCTTGATGAAGATGTATCCGATCACGCCAAACATCGCCACCATCCAGATGTCCCAAGTGTTGTTGTTGGTCGAGTACACCCCAATGGCGCAGAACAAAACAATGGCCGGGAACAACCAGCGGTAAGGCACCGACAGCAACTTGATCCAGATGCCAATCAAGGGCAGATTCAAAATGATCAACATGGCGTTGCCGATCCACATCGAGGCAATCAGACCCCAGAACAACTCGGGGTTGCTGGTCATGACCTGTGGGCCGGGTTGGATGTTGTGGATCGTCATCGCGCCCACCATCAAGGCCATCACCGCGTTGGGCGGAATGCCCAGCGTCAGCAAAGGAATGAACGAGGTTTGCGAGGCCGAGTTATTGGCCGACTCAGGCGCAGCCACACCGCGGATGTTGCCTTGACCGAAGGGCACTTCACCAGGACGGATTTTGGTTTTCTTCTCGATGGTGTAGGCCGCAAAAGCCGCCAGCAAAGCACCGCCGCCAGGCAAGATGCCCAAGGCAGAACCCAACGCCGTGCCGCGCAAGACGGCAGGCACCATGTTTTTGAAGTCTTCGGCATTGGGCATCAGACCGGTCACTTTGGCCGTGAAAACTTCGCGGTCTTCTTCGGGCTTGGACAGGTTGGAGATGATCTCGCCGTAACCGAACACACCCATGGCAATCACAATGAAGCCCACACCATCGGTCAATTCAGGAATGTCGAAGCTGAAACGCGCCACACCCGAATTCACGTCGGTGCCGATCAAGCCCATCAACAGGCCCAACACAATCATGCCAACCGCTTTGATGAGGGAGCCGGAAGCCAAGACCACCGCACCGATCAAGCCCAACACCATGAGCGAGAAGTATTCGGCAGGTCCGAATTTGAAGGCCACTTCGGTCAAGGGGCCGGCGAAGGCGGCCAAGATCAAGGTGCCCACGCAACCGGCAAAGAAAGAGCCCAAACCTGCTGCCGCCAAAGCCGGGCCAGCACGGCCTTTGCGGGCCATTTGGTAGCCGTCAATCATGGTCACCACCGACGACGCTTCGCCCGGCAAGTTGACCAAAATCGCCGTGGTGGAGCCACCATATTGGGCGCCGTAATAAATACCCGCCAACATGATGAGTGCCGCCACAGGAGGCAAGGCGTATGTCGCAGGCAGCAACATGGCGATGGTGGCCACGGGGCCCACGCCAGGCAAGACACCGATCAGGGTGCCCAGCAAACAGCCGATGAACGCATAAATCAGGTTTTGAAAGGTGAACGCCACCCCAAAACCGAGCGCGAGGTTGTCAAACAGTTCCATGAATTATTTCTCCTCAACCGGTAATGAAGGTAGGCCAGACAGGGAACTGCAGCTTGAGCAACATCACAAAAGCGCCGTAACTGCCGATCGACAAAATCGTCGCCAGCACCAAAACTTCTTTGAGTTTGAAAGTGTCACCCGCCAAGCTGACCACCAAAGTGGTGCCAAAGATGGCCACGATCAGGCCCATGGCCGGAACGCCCAAACTGGGCAAGCCACCCAACAAAATACCAAACAGCAGGTTGCCCGCGATGATGAAGATCAGGGGCTTCCAAGCCCAAGCGCCGATCTTGTCGCCGTCTTGCGTTTCGACCGTCAAGGCTTTGAACATGATGAAAGCGCCAATCACGGCCAACAAAATGCCCAGCAACAAGGGGAAGTAACCTGGCCCCATGCGGGCACCTGTGCCAACTGAATAATTGGTCGCGCCAATGGCGAAGGCCGCCCCGGCTACGGTGTAGAACAGACCGGAAAAAAAGTCTTTTTGACTCTTGATGTTCACGCAATATCTCCTCTGATTTGAGTTGTGCAGATTCTGCGGGAACATTTCCTTCGAAGTGATGTGGCTTACACCTACGTTTGAAGGGGTTAAAACCTATGGTTAACCCTAATGACGATTGAGGATTGAAGGACAGCGCCCAAGACCTACTTGGCCAAGGGTTTGAAGACCTTGAGCCATTTGGGCGCAGGCAAGCCCCATTGCTCTTCGATGGCAACCGCAGCGGACATCAAAGCGTCTCTCGAAGGCCGGCTGGCGGTGCGCTGCGCCAAGACAATGGCGTTGCCTTCGCGGGTGGGCTTGAAGATCCAGACCGCATCTTCGCCAAAGGCGGCGCAGATTTTTTCAACGCTTTCGCCATAACTGGACGAGCGGCCAAACAAGTTCACCGTCATGCAGCCTTGCGGGGTCAACAGCTCACGGCAGTGGCGGTAAAAGTCGGGCGTGTCCAACACCGGGGCAGCGGCCTCTTCGTCGTACAGGTCCACCTGCAAGGCATCGACCGTGCCACGCCATTCGTCTTTTTGAATTTCAACCGAGGCATCGGCCAGCACCACACGCAAACGCGCGTCATCGGGCGGCAAACGAAACCAGCCCCGACAGGCATGCATAACCCCGGGATTGAGCTCCACCGCGGTGCAGGTCATCTTGAGTTTTTTGTAGCAAAACTTGGTGATGGTGCCAGCGCCCAAGCCCAATTGCATGGCATGCGCCCCTTTGACATCGGCCGGAGGAAAAAACAGCAACCAGCCGAACATGCGCTGCACATATTCGAGCTCAATGTCGTAGGGTCGGTCGAGGAACATCGAGCCCTGAATCCACTCGGTGCCCAAGTGCAAGTAACGAATATCGCCATCTTCTGAGAAGTTGACTTCAGGCAATTCTGGGGTGGCAGCAGCGGATTTTTTTCGACTCATGGGGCGTGATGTTACAGAGATGCCAACTTGGGCAACACGCGTTGCGCGTTCTGTGTGGTGGCGTGGGCCAAGGCAGTTAAATCGAGGTCTCGTAACTCGGCCATTGCTTGCGCAATGCGGGGCAACTCTGCGGGGCTGTTTCGGCCTTGCAGTGCACCTGTGGCTCGCTGCTCGGCACTTGTGTAAAGCCATTGGGGCGGGATATCGGGGGCATCGGTTTCAAGCACCAAGGCGCTGAGCGGCAACTCTCTCGCCAAACGGCGCAACTGCAACGACCGCTCGTAGGTCAAGGTGCCGCCAAAGCCCAACGCAAAACCCAAATCCACAAAAGTCTGCGCTTGTTGGGCGCTGCCATTGAAGGCATGGGCAATGCCCGAAGACACCGCACATTGGCGCAAGCCTTTGAGCAAAAGATCGGCAGAACGGCGAACATGCAACACCACGGGCAAACGGTGCTTTTCGGCCAACTTCAATTGTGCGGTGTAAAAAAACCATTGCCGCTCGCGCATCTCAGGCGTGCACAAGGCGGGCACAAAAAAATCAAGCCCTATTTCGCCCACCGCCACCAAACGCGGGTCATCTCTGCGGGCCGTCAAAGCACGGTCGAGTGCCTCAAGGTCTTGCTCTTGGGCCTGCGGCACATACAAGGGGTGAATGCCCAAGGCGTAGGCATCGTCATGCCGCTCGGCCAACTGCGCAACAGCGTCCCAGTGCGCAGCCTGCACTGCCGGAATCACGCAGCGGTGAACGCCAAGCTGCCGTGCACAGCTGCGCACGGCATCGCGGTCGTCATCGAACTCCGCTGCATCCAAATGGCAGTGGGTATCGGTCCACATGGGTTACGCGCCTTCAGCTCAGTTCAAGCCGAAGTTTGCAGCACACCTTTGACGAGGTTGAGCTGTCGGTCGCATCGCGCCGCCAGCGCAGAGTCATGGGTGACCACCACAAAAGCCGTACCGCGCTCACGCGCCAGCTGCAACATCAGCGCAAACACGCTGTCAGCAGTCTCACGATCAAGGTTGCCTGTCGGCTCGTCGGCCAGCACACAGCTGGGCTCGTTCACCAAAGCGCGCGCCAACGCCACACGCTGACGCTCTCCGCCCGACAACTCTGAGGGTCGGTGGTGCAAGCGATCCCCCAAACCCACCCGCTGCAGCCATTGCGCAGCGACCACTGCGGCCTCTGCACGGTCTTGCCGGCGTATCCACAAAGGCATGGCCACGTTGTCCAAGGCACTGAACTCGGGCAACAAATGGTGAAACTGGTAAACAAAACCCAAATAGCGGTTGCGCCATTGGCCTTGCTCTGTGGGCGTCAGCGCCGACAACAACTGGCCATTGAGATGAACCGTGCCATGGGTGGGCGCGTCCAGCCCCCCAAGCACATGCAACAAGGTGCTTTTGCCCGATCCCGAGGCCCCCACAATGGCCAGCGTTTCGCCTGCCTGCACCGCCAAATCTACGCCTTGCAACACCGTCACATCCAAACGGCCTTCGTGAAAGCGCTTGGTCAAGCCGCGGGCTTGCAACACTGGGCCCTTGTTGATGGGGTTATTCATAGCGCAACGCCTCCGCTGGGTTGACTTGGCTGGCCCGCCAGCTGGGGTACAGCGTGGCCACAAAAGCCAGCACCAACGAAAGAATGACGACCGGCCAAATGTCACTGGCCAAAGGTTCGCTGGGCATGCGGCTGATCAGGTAAATGTCACGCGGCAAGAAGCTGGCGTTGAAAAGTTTTTCCAGCGTGGGCACGATCACATCAATGTTGAAGGCCACCAACAAGCCCAACAACAAACCGCTCAAGGTGCCGATCACACCCACCGTCGCCCCTTGCACCACAAAAATGCCCATGATGCTGCGGGGACTGGCGCCCAGGGTGCGCAAGATGGCAATGTCGGCCCGCTTGTCGGTCACGGTCATCACCAAGGTGCTCACCAAATTAAAGGCCGCCACGGCCACGATGAGGGTCAAGATGATGAACATCATGCGTTTTTCAACCTGCACAGCGGCAAACCAAGTTTTGTTTTGCTGCGTCCAATCGCGCACAAAAAAGGTGGGACCCAAGTCCAGTTGCAGGTCGCGTGCGACCACACGGGCTTGGTGCAAATCGCGCAGCTTCAGGCGCACACCGCTTGGGCCCTCAAGACGAAACATGCGCGCCGTGTCGGTCACATGCATCAGGGCCAGCGCCGAGTCGTACTCGTAGTGGCCTGACGAGAAAGTGCCCACCACTTCCATTTGTTTTATGCGCGGCACGATGCCCGCTGGGGTCACTTGCCCCGAAGGCGAAACCAGGGTTACCGGATCGCCGCTTTGCACGCCCAAGTTGTTGGCCAAGTCGCGGCCCAACACCAAGCCAAATGCACCCGCCTGCAAACGATTCAACACCCCGGCTTGCGTCTCACTGGACAAATCACTGACTTCGGGCTCCAGCGCGGGGTCAATGCCGCGCACCAGCACCCCTTTCATGTCCTCACCGCGAGCCAACAGGGCTTGGGCGGTGATGAACGGTGCAGCCCCTACCACCTGCGGGTGCGATTTCAGGCGCGCCAACAGCGCGGGCAAGTCGGCCACTGCCGTGCCATCGGCGGCATAAACCTCGATGTGTGACACCACGCCCAACATGCGGTCACGCACTTCTTTCTGAAAGCCGTTCATGACGCTCAGCACAATCACCAGAGCAGCCACACCGAGACCAATGCCCAGCATCGACACGCCCGAAATGAAAGAAATAAAGCCGTTGCGGCGGGTCGCGCGGCCAGCCCGCGTGTAGCGCCAGCCAAGCAACAGCTCATAGGGAATATTTTTAAACCAGGACATAACCCATATTGTGCAGTGCGTCTTGGGCAACTGCGACAATCCACCCCCATGCACCTGATCATTACGTATGCAGCCAGCCATGCCCTCCCTGCTTCAGAGGCGTTCAAGGGCCTGCAATTGCGCAATTTGCAAGCGCTGTTGCCCCAGTTGCAGCGCCAGCAAACGCTGCATGACCCTGAACCGACGCCCTTGCAAATGCCGCATGAACGACTGCAAGCCCAAGCCTTGGGCTGGCCACTCGATGCCCCAACTTTGCCCTGGGCGGCTTGGCAACAATCAGAGCAAGGCCACCCCAGTGCCGAGCCACAAGCCTGGATGACACCCTGCCACTGGCAAGTGGGCATGGACCAGGTGGTAATGGCCGATCCGGCGCACTTGCACTTGAGTGACGAAGAGTCTCAGCAACTGCTGCAGGCCATGCAACCTTTTTTGCAAGAAGATGGTTTGCATGTCACATGGCACAGCCCGTTGCTGTGGCACGTTCGCGGGGCCATGCTGGCCAACTTGGCCACTGCATCGCTGGACCGCGTGGTGGGTCAAAACGTGAAGCCTTGGTTGCCTGACCACCCGGCTGCACGCCCTTTGCAACGGCTGCAAAGCGAAATGCAAATGCTGCTTTACAACCACCCTGTGAACGATGCGCGCGATGCCCGCAGGCAACACACTGTCAATTCTTTTTGGCTGCATGGCGCAGGGGCTTTGCCTTCAACCACAGCCTCTAACACTCAGCCCGCCACCCCCGTGAAGGTTGTACAGGCCCTGCGTGCCAGTGCACTGCACGGTGACTGGCCAGCATGGCAACAAGCTTGGCACACGCTGGACACCACGGTCATCGCCGATGCATTGCAACACTTCAAAACGACCGGGCAACTCACACTCAGTTTGTGCAGCGAACATGCGGCACACACCTACGCCGCAGCCTCCATGGCCTGGCACCAGCGCACATGGCGGCAGTTGCGCCATTGGCTCTCATCAGACTCAACCACAGCGGCACTGCAAGCCCTGATCACCCCATGAATTTGCTCACCCGAGACGTCCCCCCCCGCAGTGCCTGGGCGCTGGAACAAGCGGGCATCCACCCCCTGCTCGCTCGGCTTTATGCCGCCCGAGGCGTGCTGTCCAAAGACGAGCTGGACGATGCCCTGAACCTGTTGCTGCCACCTGCTGGCATGCTGGGCACTGGCGCTGCGGCCCAATTACTGGCCGATGCCATGGCCCAAAACAAGCGCTTGTGCGTGGTGGCTGACTACGACTGCGATGGCGCCACAGCCTGCGCCGTGGCAGTGCGCGGCCTGCGCATGCTGGGCGCCCAACATGTCAGCTATTTGGTGCCCGATCGGGTGGTGGATGGTTATGGCCTGACCCCGCCGATTGCCGAGCGTGTGCATGCGCAAGGGGCGGATGTGCTGATCACTGTGGACAACGGCATTGCCAGCGTCACAGGTGTTCAAGCGGCACAGGCCTTGGGTCTGCAGGTGCTGGTGACCGACCACCATTTGCCCGGCGCAGAACTGCCTGCCGCCGAAGTCATCGTCAACCCCAACCAACCTGGCTGCAGCTTTGTCAGCAAGTCAATTGCTGGGGTGGGCGTGATGTTTTATGTGCTGTTGGCCTTGCGTGCCGAACTGCGCCAAAGCGGGTTATTTGACGCCCAAAACCAACCCCGGCTGGATGCCTTGTTGCCCTTGGTGGCCTTGGGCACGGTGGCCGATGTGGTGAAACTCGACGCCAACAACCGCCGTTTGGTCGCGCAAGGATTGCGCCGTGTGCGCGCAGGCGCAATGCCCCCTGGCATGGCGGCATTGATGCGGGCAGCAGGTCGCGAGACGGTCAAGGCCACCACATTTGATTTTGGTTTTGCGTTGGGCCCGCGCATCAATGCGGCAGGCCGTTTGGCCGACATGACGCTTGGCATTGAATGCCTGCTGACCGACGACGCAGGACGCGCCGACGAACTGGCCAAACAGCTCGATGCCATCAACCGCGAGCGCCGGGTCATTGAAGGCGATATGCGCGAAATGGCCATGGAGATGGCCGAATCTTTGTTTGACGAGGGCGACGAGCCGCCACCAGCGATTTGCGTGTTTGACCCTGATTTTCATGAGGGCGTGGTGGGCATCGTTGCCTCGCGCATCAAAGATAAACTGCACCGCCCCACGTTTGTTTTTGCCGCCAGCAGCGCTCCAGGAAAAGAGCACGAACTCAAAGGTTCTGGCCGCTCGATTGCTGGTTTCCATTTGCGCGACGCACTCGATTTGGTAGCCAAACGCGCCCCGGGCGTGTTGCTGCGTTTTGGCGGACACGCCATGGCTGCAGGCTGCACCATTGCCGAAGAACATTTGGACTTGTTTGAAGAAACGCTCAACCAAGTGGCGCTGGAATGGCTGGACGCCGCCACACTGCAACGGCGACTGGAAACCGATGGGCCGTTGCCTGCCGAGTACCGCCGAGTTGATTTGGTGGAGATGTTGCAACACGAGGTGTGGGGCCAAGGTTTTGCGCCCCCCGTGTTCTGTGAAGAAATCGAAGTGGTGTCGCAGCGACTGGTGGGCGAAAAACACCTGTCGCTGAAAATGAAACACCAAGGGCAACCCGTCGAGGGCATTTGGTTTGGCCGAACCGAGCCCTTGCCGAGCCGCGTGAAACTGGCCTATCGGCTGGACGCCGATGAGTGGCAAGGACAAAAACGGGTGCGTTTTTTGGTGGAAGGCGCGGAACTCTGAAGCCTCAACCTCAAAGTCGCCCCCAACCCATACAACCCATCCAACCCATCTCAGTGTTTGGTCGCGACTTTGGCTTGCAAAGCATTCAACACAGGCGCAGACACCAACCCCGACACATCGCCACCGAGCTTGGCGATTTCACGCACCAGCGTGCTGCTGATGTGCTGCACTTCGGCACTGGTGTGCAAGAACACGGTGTCCAGCTCTGGTGCCAGGTGGCGGTTCATGCCCGCCATTTGGGTTTCGTAGTCGTAGTCGGTGACCGACCGAAGGCCCCGCACGATCACCTGCGCGTTTTGTGCGCGCACAAACTCAACAATCAAACCCTCGAAGGGCAAGGCTTTGACGTTGGGGCAATCGGCCAATGCGGCTTGTGCCAGCGCCAATCGTTCTTCCAGTGAAAACAAAGTGCTTTTGTGGTGTGCCCGTGCCACCGCAATGATGACGTGGTCAAACATCTGCGCAGCTCGGCGAATGGCGTCTTCGTGGCCCAGCGTGAGCGGGTCAAAAGTGCCTGAATAAACAGCGGTGACAGCAGCTGGGGCAGATCGGCTCATGGCGGGCATCCTTGCAGTCAGAAAATCGGTGTTTGAAGTGGTTGAATTATGCGGTGCGTTGCAACAAATGCGCATGCACCGCGCCCGCTTTGAGGTGCCGCTCACATTGCAGCCCCAATGGGCCCAAAGCGTCGGCCGACCAAGCCACAGGCGCCTCCAGATAAATCCACCCCCCCACAGGCACCGCTCGGGTGGCGGCTTTGAGCGCAGGATCAAACCAAGGACCCTCAAAAGGGGGGTCTAAAAAAACCAGGTCGACACTGGCCGCGCTTAATCGTCCCAGTGCACTGACGGCGTCGCCGCGCTGCACTGTCACGGTGCTGGCTTTCAGGCGAGCCACGTTGTCTTGCAAGTCACGCACCAGCACGGCATCTTGCTCAACCATGAGCACCTGCGCTGCACCGCGAGACGCCGCCTCCAAACCCAACACGCCCGTGCCCGCGAAAGCATCCACGCAGCGCCAACCGCTCAGGTCTTGCCCGAGCCAGTTGAAGAGGGTTTCACGCACACGGTCAGGCGTCGGGCGCAGGCCGGGTTTGTCGATGACCTTCAGCCGGGTGCGCCGCCACTGTCCGCCAATGATGCGGATCTCATGTGAAGACGGTCCTTTGGGGGCTGGTGTTTTCGGCTTTTTGTTCGCGGCATGGCGGGCAGCGCCGCTGGCCATCGAGCTTGAAGAGGTGTTGGAAGGCATGTCCACAAGTGTAAAGGCCGAGACGGCCCTGAACTCAGGGCGCGCCACCCACCACCACGGTGACCATGCGCTCAGGCAGCAAGACCCGGGCCATGGCGCGGCGAACATCCTCTTGGCTCACACGGTCAACTTGCTGTGTCCAAGTCTCCAGATACTGAAGCGGCAGCCGGTTCCAGGCCATGTTGGCCACGTTGTCCAGCAGTTTGCGGTTGCTGTCGATGCGCAGGGCAAAGCCCCCCACCAGGTTGGATTTGGCGGCTTGCAATTCGGCTGCTGTCGGGCCATTGCGCACAAATTCTTGTACCACTTCTTGGGCCACAGCCACCGCTTGCGCCGCTTGGTCTGGCCGCGTTTGCAAACCGACCGTGAAAGCGCCGGCATGCAGACCCGGCGCGAAATAGCTGTAAACGCTGTAGCTCAATCCGCGTTTTTCACGCACTTGTTCTGTGAGGCGAGAGACAAACCCGCCCCCACCCAAAATATGGTTGCCGACCAACAAGGCAAAAAAGTCGGGGTCGTTGCGCTTGTAGCCCGGTTGCCCCATCAGGACATGGGCCTGCGCAGAATTGAACGGCACATTCACATTTTGGGCCTCGACCAAAGGGGCCACTTCAGGCACCGAGGGCAACGGGGCACAAGCCGTTTTGGGCCACTGTGCCAACAAACGCGTGACCAAGGCATCCGTCTGCGCCCGAGTGAGTGCACCCACCACACTCACCGATGCACGGCACGCTTGCAGCGATTGCCCATGCAATGCATGCAGATCGGCCACGCCAATGCGCGCCAAGGTTTCGGGTGTGACGCGGTAGCCATAAGGATGTGCGCCATAGACCGTCGAAGCAAAGCGGTGCTGGGCCACCGTGGCCGGTTGGGTCAGGGACTCGCGGATCGCAGCGTTCAGGCGTTCACGGTCGCGCAGCCACATGGCTTCTGGAAACGCGGGGTGAGCCATTTGCCTGGCTGCCAAATCGATGGCTTTGTTCAGCAAATCGGGGTAACTCAGGCTGCGCAAGGCAAAGCTCAAGCGGTCCGCGCCCGCACTCGCACCGAAGCTGGCCCCCAAATCAGCCCAGGCCTCACCGATTTGGTTTTCGTCCAAGGCTTGCGCAAAAGGCCCCTGGCCAGTCGGGTGAGCGCGCAGGCCACTGCTGATCTGTCCCACCATGACCGAGGCCAGACCGGCTTTCAGCGCAGGGTCGCGACGGCTGCCCGCATCCAGATCAATTTGCATGTCCACCATGGGAATGGCGTGGCTCTCAACAAGATAAACCCGCGCCCCGCTGGGCTGAGTCCAATGCTGAATGGGCAGCGCTGCGTGGGCCCCACCGCCCGCCAATATGCAAGCGCACAGCAGCGCTAGGCGAGCCAGCCATGACAAGGGTTGAAGGGGTGTGGTCAAAGTCAAAAGCATGGCGTCTTCACACTCGCAATGAAGCGATTCAGTGGGCAATTCAAAAGAAAAAAGGGCGTGGCATCGGGGTCGATCAATGGCGCATGCCCGGAGCCGCACGGCGTGGTTTGGGCGAGTCGGCCAATGGCTGGGGTCGCAAAATACCCACCGCGAGGCTGTCATCACCAAAATACTTTTTGGCCACCGACTGAACCTGTGCAGGCGAAATTTGGCGCAAACGCGCGATCAATTGCGCGCTGTAGTCGGGCGACAAACCCAGGGACCAAGCCACCCCGAGTTCGCGGCCTTGGTTGAAGACCGAATCGAGTTTGTAAATTTCACTGGCCACCCACTGCGTCTTGACTCGCTGCAGTTCAGCCTCGGTCACGCCATCAGTGGCCACACGCTGCACTTGCGCGCGCAAGGCGGCCTCCAAGGCTTCTGGGGTTTGGCCTTTGGCAGGTACGCCGTCCAGATAAAAGAACTGCGGACCCCGCCCCAGCAATCCGTTGTAAGCCCCGACGCTGTCAGCCAGACGGTTGTCGCCCTGCGTCAAGGTGCGCTCTAAACGCGCACCGCTGTAGCCATCCAGCACCGCTGCGAGCACCGTCAAGGCCAGGGCATCGTCGTTCTCAGGCGTGACCTCCAAACTGGCCATGCGAGGGACCTTGAAGGCCAAGGTCACATAGGACTGCTCTGCAGGGGCTTTGAACTCCAGCCGACGCAGACCTTGTTGCGCGGGCTCATGTTGTGGTTTGCGCAGCGCCACAGGCCGGGACGCGATGGCCCCGTAATATTTTTCTGCCAAGGCCTTGACTTGCAGGGGGTCCACATCGCCGGCCACCACCACCGCCGCGTTGCTGGGCGTGTACCACTTGCGGTAGAAATCACGGGCATCTTGGGCCGTCATGGCTTCCAAATCGCTCATCCAACCCACGATGGGTCGACGGTAAGGCGAAGCCGTCAATGCGGTGGCCATCAGCATCTCGTGCAGTTGGGCGCGCGGGCTGTCTTCGGTGCGAAGCCGGCGCTCTTCTTTCACCACCTCCAACTCTTTTGCAAATTCAGCATCAGGCCATTGGTTATTGGCAAAGCGATCGGCTTCAAGACGCATCACGGCTTCGAGTTGGCCCGAAGGAATTTGCTGAAAATAGCCGGTGTAGTCCTTCGAGGTGAAGGCGTTTTCACGGCCACCCAAAGCGGCAACGCGGCGAGAAAACTCGCCCGCACCCAATGTGGGCGTACCCTTGAACAACATGTGTTCGAGCACGTGCGCCACGCCACTGGTGCCGTCCACCTCATCCATAGAGCCGACCCGTAACCAAACCATGTGAACCGCGGTCGGGGCGCGGCGGTCAGGCTTGACCCACAAGGTCATGCCATTGGCCAAGGTAAATGTGTGAACCTGGGCGGCCTGAGACCATGCTGGTCCTGCAGCAAGCAAGCCGCCCAAGACCCAGCCGCACGACATCAAGACCGTCAAACTGAATGCCTTGAGGCTGCTGGCAAAGAAATTGACTGATCTGGCCCTGAGTTGGCCCAAGTGAAAGTTCGGTTTCATAGAATGCATGATCCATCAAATCCAGACCATGTTCAGTTTCTTCAAAAAAAAATCCCCAGCAACCGAGGTCCCATCGGCGCCAGCGCCTGAAACGGCCACCGCCTCGGCACCGGCCGGCCGCCAAGGATGGCTGGACAGCCTCAAAGCGGGGCTGCGCAAAACGGGCTCCAGTATCACCACGGTCTTCACGGGCACCCGGATCGACGATGACCTGTACGAAGAGCTCGAGACCGCCTTGCTGATGGCGGACACTGGCGTCAAAGCCACCGAACACCTGCTGCAAGACTTGAAGCGCCGGGTCAAAGAGACCCAAACAACGGAGCCGGCGCAAGTTAAAAATCTGCTGGCAGATGCCATCACAGACCTGTTGCAACCCCTGCAAAAACCACTCGCGGTGGGTGAGCACCACCCCACGGTGATCATGGTGGCCGGCGTGAACGGCGCTGGCAAAACCACCTCGATTGGCAAATTGACCAAACACCTGGCCGATGAGGGCCTGAGTGTGCTGTTGGCGGCAGCCGACACCTTCCGTGCCGCCGCCAAAGAACAGCTGGCTGTTTGGGCCGACCGCAACACCGTTGAAATCGTTAGCCAGCAAGGCGGAGACCCCGCCGCTGTGAGTTTTGACGCCGTCAGTGCCGGCCGTGCGCGCGGCCGCGATGTCGTGCTGGTCGACACCGCGGGCCGCTTGCCCACCCAACAACATTTGATGGAAGAGTTGAAAAAGATCAAACGCGTCGTGCAAAAAGCCGACGCCACAGCCCCGCACGAAGTGCTGCTGGTGATTGACGGCAACACCGGCCAAAACGCACTGACGCAGGTGCGGGCGTTTGACGACACTTTGGGCCTGACCGGGCTGATCGTGACCAAGCTGGATGGCACGGCCAAAGGGGGCGTGTTGTGTGCCATTGCCCGTGAAAAGCCGATCCCGGTTTACTTCATTGGGGTCGGTGAAAAGCTGGAAGACTTGGAAACCTTCAATGCGCGCGAATTCGCTCAGGCACTGCTGACTTAAGTGAATCATTAGGTCCCCTTTTGGGGTTATTTATAGACCCAAATAAATTCAAGATGACCTGACCACCCGCAGGAATTGCCGTTAGCACTCTCCGCAACGGAGTGCTAAAATGGGCTCATCTGAAAGGAGTTCTGGTATGAACATTCAAACTGGTTCCCCCACCACCGCGATGACCTTGAGCAACCCGTGGGCGGTTGTCCCTGCGCTCGGCCATCTGGACGCCTACATTTCTGCCGTTAACCGCATGCCCATGCTCACTCTAGAAGAAGAGCAAGAGGCCGCCCGACAACTCAAAGCCAACGACGACTTGGAAGCCGCCCGCAAATTGGTGCTCTCGCACTTGCGCTTGGTGGTCTCGGTGTCACGCCAATACTTGGGTTACGGCTTGCCACATGGCGACTTGATCCAAGAAGGCAACGTCGGCTTGATGAAGGCCGTGAAACGCTTCGACCCCGACCAAGGGGTGCGTCTGGTGAGTTACGCCTTGCACTGGATCAAAGCCGAGATCCATGAGTACATTTTGAAGAACTGGCGCATGGTCAAGGTCGCAACGACCAAGGCCCAACGCAAATTGTTTTTTAACCTGCGGTCCATGAAGCAAGGCTTCAAGGCCGAGGCCGAAGAAGGCACCCACCGCGACACCTTGACCGCAGACCAAGTGGACTCGATGGCACACCACCTCAATGTGAAACGCGAAGAGGTTTTGGAGATGGAAATGCGCATGTCCGGAGGCGATGTCCTGCTGGACCCGTCGCCCTCAGACGATGGTGAGCAGGCCTTTGGCCCGATTGCTTACTTGGCCGATGTGAACCATGAGCCCACCGCCATGATCGAGGCGCACCAGCGTGATGTGATGGCCAGCGATGGCCTGACCACCGCCCTGAATGCGCTGGACGAACGCAGCCGTCGCATCGTGGAGGAGCGCTGGTTGAAGGTCAATGACAATGGCTCGGGCGGCATGACTTTGCACGATTTGGCCGATGAGTACGGCGTCAGCGCCGAACGGATTCGTCAGATCGAAGTCGCAGCCATGAAAAAAATGAAGAAGGCGCTGGCCGAGTTCGCTTAAAGCTCAACACGCCAGCCCTGTCTCGGATGCCCGGTTTTGACCGGGCATTTTTTTGACCGCATGCGGTCAAGTTGACTGCGCAAACGGCGGCGGTCTTATTTGCCGCTCAATAAAATTTTGGCATCTGCCGCCAATGCTGCGGCACCACTGGCATGGCGGTTGTACAAACGCACCCGGCCTTGCGGGTCAAAAGTGAAGCTGCCCGCCGAATGGTCCATGGTGTAGCTGGTGGGCGTTTTGCCTTCGACTTTTTTGAAATAAATCTTGAAGTCTTTGGTCACTTTGGGCAATTGCTCGGGCGTGGGTCGCAGCGCCACAAAGTCAGCGCCAAAGTTGGCCATGTAGGCTTTTAGCAGTTCAGGGGTGTCGCGCTCAGGGTCCACCGTGATGAAGATGCTTTGCAAACGCGCCCCATCGGCGCCCAGCAATTGCTTGGCTTCCACCATCTCTTGCATGGCCGTAGGGCAAACATCGGGACACTGCGTGTAGCCAAAAAACACGACCACCACCTTGCCGGCAAAGTCTTTCAAGGTGCGGACCTGACCGTTTTGATCGCTCAGCTCCCAACCTTGAGCGTAATCGGCACCGGTGATGTCCACCGCACGGAAAGACGGTTTGTCTTCGGCACAGGAAGCCAGCAAACCGCCGGCTCCCAGCGCCAAGGCGCCGTTCAAAAGAATTCTGCGAGAAAGCATGTTCGGGCCTTAGAAGATGTAGTGATCGATCAGCAGCGCTGCGAACAAAGCACTCAAATGAATGAGTGAAAAACGGAATGTTTTGCGAGCGAGTTCATCCGAATATTGGCGGTACAGCGCCACGGCGTAACCCATGAACCCGATGCTCAACACCACAGCCGCCGCCAAATACAGCCAAGAACTCATGCCATACACAAAGGGCATGAGGCAGGCGGCCGTCAACACGATGGTGTAAAGCAGAATTTGTAAACGCGTGAACTCATTGCCATGTGTGACCGGCAGCATAGGCAGACCCGATTTGCGGTAGTCCTCGACCCGGTACAGCGCGAGCGCCCAAAAGTGCGGTGGGGTCCACAGAAAAATGATCAAAAACAAGATCAAGGCCTCTGGCCCAACTTGCCCGGTCATGGCGGCCCAGCCCAAAACGGGCGGCATGGCTCCACTGGCGCCACCAATCACAATGTTTTGTGGCGTGAGGGGTTTCAAGATCACGGTGTACACCACGGCATAGCCCACAAACGTGGCAAAGGTGAGCCACATCGTGAGCGGGTTCACCCAGACATACAACACGGCCGAGCCGAGTGCACACAACACCGCCGAAAACAACAGCGCTTGGCGATCGCTCAGTTCACCTTTGGCGGTGGGGCGCCATGCGGTGCGCTTCATTTTGGAGTCGATGGTTTTTTCGACCAAACAATTGAAGGCCGCCGCCGCACCCGCAACCAACCAAATGCCGATACAAGCCCAAAGCCCCAACGTCAGCTCGGCCATGCTGGGCGCACCCGGGACGGCCAGCACCATTCCGATCAGTGCGCAAAAGACAATCAGTTGAACCACCCGCGGTTTGGTCAGTGCGTAATATTGTCGCCACGCTGAAGCGGGCAATTGGGCATTGGCAGTGGTCATGCAGCAGGCCTGGTTGAGGCAAATGGTGAAGAAGAAAATTCGGAGCGGCTCACAGCAAGTGCCCAGGTCAGGGTCACGACCATGGCGGCAGCGCCTCCGGTGTGCAACACGGCGGCAAACAAGGGCCAATCCAAAACCACGTTGCTCAGTCCGGTGATGAATTGCAGCGCAGACAAACCCAACAGCCATTGGCCAGCAACGGCCAGACCTTGCTGCTGGCGCAAGCGCCACCCGATCAACAGCAACACCGACAACACCAACCAGGCAAACGACCGGTGCACAAAGTGAATGGAGGACAAAGCGGAGAACTCCAGCAGCTGTCCCGTCGGGGTGTGACCCAGTTCGCGCCACAGGCTGAACCCTTGCCAGTTCATGGCCGGAATCCATTGTCCGTTGCAAGTGGGAAAATCAGGGCACGCCAACACGGCGTAATTGGTACTGACCCAACCGCCCAATGCAATTTGCAGCCACAGCAAAACAAAGCCCGCCCATAACCCCTGGCGCAATCGGGCGGGCAAGGGTCTGGCACCGGCACCGTCATAGCGCACGGCTTGGGCCATGAGCAGCGCCAGCAAACCAATGCCAAACATCAAGTGCAACGTGACGATGGCTGGAAACAACTTCATGGTGACCGTGAGTGCACCAAATGCACCCTGCATGCACACCCACACCAAAGTAAAGGTGGGCCACCCAGGCCGAATGGCCGGGTGTTGACGGCGCTGCCACCAACTCAGGCTGGCCATCAGCAAGATCAAAACGCCCACACCGGTCGCCAGATACCGGTGCACCATTTCGATCCAAGCTTTGCTGTGGGTCACGGGCCCTGTGGGCATGGCGGTTTGGGCCGCGGTGATTTCTGACTTTGCACCAATGGGCGTCGCACTGCCATAACAACCTGGCCAATCGGGACAACCCAACCCGGAATCGGTCAATCGTGTGAAGGCACCAAAGAGCACCAAGTCAAAGGTCAAAAACAAGGTGATCAGGGTCAGCGCCTTCAGCCGCCCTGAGGGGCTCGCGCTGCGCTGTTGCCACAGCCACCAACCGATGGGCAAGGCAGCAACCGCCAAGCCAACAACCATCAGTTGAAAGACCGGCGCCAAGTTGTACAAGTCGACTTCAGACATGCGTTAACGCCCCGCTTGGTCCCATGAAGACGAGGCTTTGAGCAAACGCTCCAGATCGCGTTTGGCTTTAGAAGCGCTGGCCACATCCATGTTCGCGGGAAAACGCATCATGAAATTGCCCATCGGATCGATCACATACAGGTGGTCTTGCAATTGCTGGCCAGCCGCCGGCGTGATCCAACTTTGGATGCTGGCCAAATCCAGCCGCAGCACATGCGCCATGTTGAGCGCAGGCAACAAATTGTCGGGCACCTGGGCGTCGTCGGCAATCAACCAAACACGGTCAAGGCGGTCTTTATCACGGCCCAAAATCTCGCGCAGCTGACGCTGAAAATACAGATTTTGTTGGCAGGGCTCGGCGCAAGCGCCTGAACTCACAGTAACCAATAACCACTGGCCTTTCAGGCTGTGCAGCTTGATGGGCTCGCCCTGCAGGCTTTTTGCCACAGCGGCAGGCATGTCTTTTTGGGGCTGGATCAGCTCGCCATAGTTGCGTCGGCCTTCTGGTCGCACCACGTAGTACGTGAAGTAAGAGGCGATGACAGGCGAAGCACAAATCAACAGCATCGCCAACATTTTCCAGCGGCCCATGCGGGTGCGTTGCGCATCGGCCTGCACCACGTCTCCCATGAGCGGCATGTCGTGCACCGTCATGGCCAAGGGGCTGTCAGGCAGGTCTTTTTTTTCGGCGGGGTTGGACAATTTGGAACCAGACATAAAGTAAAGCGATCAGGCCACTCAGGCCAAACCATTGAAAAGCGTATCCATGGTGTTTCTCGACACCACTGGCCACCACGGGCCATTCGCGCAGCAGGCCTTCTGAGGCCGCACCAAACTGCAGCAAAGTGACTTCGAGCACATTCAAACCCGTTTCTTTTTGAAACGCTTGCAAGACGAGATTTTGCCGTATTGGACCCGATTCATCCCCACCGAAGTCATAGAGCCTTGAAGGCCATGGGGCCAAATGCCCTTGTATTTCAACCACACCCTCAGGAGTTTGAATGTTGGGCAATGCCGTCCGGTCGGTGAAGGCCCGCTGTGCCCAGCCCCGCTGCACCAAAATCACCGCATTTGAGTCTTGCAGTTGCAAAGGCGTGAGGACAAAAAAACCGGGTTTGCCATGCATCTGACGATTGTCCAGATAGACCGTTTTCTGCGGCAGCCACCGACCAGTCAAGGCCATTTTTCGGTGAATCATATCTGCGCGACTGGACGAGCCCGTGGCACTGTCTTGTCCCAAAGATCGCCCATCCAACACGGATTTTTCAGCTTGTTGCTCCCGGGCATCTTGCAAGGCTGTTTTTTCGGCGGCACGGCCCAGTTGCCACATCCCTAACGAGAAAGTGATGCCCACGGCCAACAGGGCCATGCCAAGCACCAACCATCTTTGCCAGCTCGGGGGTTTCTCAGTCATTGGATAATGTGTCCATGAAAATACTCGTTGCCATCGCGTTCGTTGCCATTTTGCTGAGTTTGGCCTCGGCCTTGATTTACATGATGCGGGGCACGCCCCCGTCTGACGGCAGCGAAGGCCCCAACCCACGAAAAGGGAA
The DNA here is from genome assembly GCA_046047055.1 of Pseudomonadota bacterium. Taxonomy (GTDB): domain Bacteria; phylum Pseudomonadota; class Gammaproteobacteria; order Burkholderiales; family Burkholderiaceae_C; genus Limnohabitans_A. The sequence continues at coordinate 21,071 of JBJOIR010000006.1, forward strand.
CATGGCCACAGCCTTGGCGTTCCGAGTTGGATTCTCTATTGTTCTGTTTATTTGCGTGTTGGTCGCCTGGAAAATGGGCTGGATCCAACCCACAGGCATCCCAGCGGGTACCTGAAGATCGGCGCTAGCGCTTAAACCCCCACCAATAAAAAAGCGCCCATGGGCGCTTTTTTTATGGGCAGTGGGCCAGCCTTACATCCAGTAAACCAAGATGTACAAACCCAACCAAACCACGTCCACAAAGTGCCAGTACCAAGCCGCACCTTCAAAACCGAAGTGACGGTCCTTGGTGAAGTGGCCCTTTTGCAAGCGCAAGGTGATGAACAACAGCATCAACATGCCCACGAACACGTGGAAACCGTGGAATCCGGTCAGCATGTAAAAGGTTGAACCGTAAATGCCTGAAGACAATTTCAGATTCAGGTCGCCCCACGCGTGGGCATATTCGTAACCCTGGACAAACAAGAAGGTCACACCCAAGAGCACAGTCATCCACATGAACTTGATGGTCTTGCTGCGGTCACCGTGCTGCAAAGCGTGGTGTGCAATGGTCAAGGTCACACCCGAAGTCAACAGCAAAGCGGTGTTGATGGTGGGCAACCAGAAAGGTCCCATGGTCTGGAAGGGTTCCACAATGCCGGCAGGCGAAGTGGTTGCGCCAGCCACCATGCTGGGCCAAGCGGCTTTGAAATCAGGCCACAACAAGGCGTTTTCCAAGCTGCCCAGGGCAGGCACCGAGTGAGAACGAGCCCACCACAAGGCTGTGAAGAAAGCGCCGAAGAACATGACCTCGGAGAAGATGAACCAGGTCATGCTCCAACGGAAAGACAGGTCAATCTTGTGGCCATACAGGCCGCCTTCGCTCTCTTGTACCGCTTCTTTGAACCACTGGTACAAAACGATGAGCCACCAAGCCATGCCAAAGAAGAGGCAATACATGCCCCATTCGACACCATTGATCCACTGACCTGCACCCAGAATCAGGAAGAACAAGCCGATGGCGGCCATAACGGGATGGCGCGACTCATGCGGAACAAAGTAATAAGGCGTGGTGCCGTGTGCTGCTGAACTCATGGAAACTCCTGCTCTCTCTTCTTTCGAAATCTAATCTTCTGGATTACAGACCCGTTGGCTGGACCACAACCCAATTGACCAGGGCAATCAGCCCCAGAACAAACAACAAAGCGGCGCCGATGGCCACACCAATGATGTGGAACGGGTTGAGCTTTTCAATATCTTGTTGGTACTCGGAATTCTTTCGAAGTCCGACAAACGACCACAACACCGCCTGGATGGTGCGCAACCAACTAGTTTTGTTCACCGGTGATGGGGTGGGTGTGGTCATGAGCCCCAACCTGTTTTGATCACCTGAGCCGGCACTGCCGCCAAAGGTGCACTGGGCGCCGTCGGTGTCTTGCCGCCAACCTCAAAGAAGGTGTACGACAGGGTGATGGTAGTGACGTCTTTGGACAACTTGGGGTCGATCACAAAGGCCACGGGCCACGATTTTTTCTCACCAGGCTCCAGCGTGTACTGGTTAAAACAGAAACACTCGAGCTTGTTGAAATGGCTGGCCGCTTGGCGAGGTGCATAGCTGGGAATGGCCTGAGCCGCCATACGGCGGTTCTGCACATTTTGAAACTCGTACATCACCGTACTGAGTTCACCCGGGTGCACCTGCATCGAGCGTTTTTCGGGTTTGAATTCCCAGGGGCCGCGCGCGTTGGCATCGAACTCGACGGTGATCGTGCGCGTGGTGTCCACCTGGCTGTTGCGCAGCACTTCGGCCGCCTTGCCCGCCTTGGCGTTGCCCGGGATTTGGGTTTCGGAAATCGACAGGATGTTGATGCCCGTGATTTCACAAATCGCCTTGTAAATCGGAACCAACGCGTAACCGAAGCAGAACATGCCGGCGGTGATCACCGCCAACTTGCCCACCATCTTCAGATTTTCACCGCGCAGATTCATCTTGGATCTTTCAGCGATTCAACAACAGCAACTTGGCCACAAAACCAATCAGAACAGCCAGTGCCACCGAGGCCAAGATCAGGCCCAGTCGCACATTGCTTTTTCGTTGTTCAGGTGTCATGGCCATGTGAATCAGCCAATCACGCGGGTCGCAGTTGCGTCCAGCTTGGGTGGGTTTTCGAAGGTGTGGAAAGGTGCTGGCGAAGGCACTTCCCATTCGAGACCTTCAGCGGCTTCCCAAGGCTTTTGGGAAGCTTTTTCACCTTGTCCGCGCATGGTCGGCAAGACCACGAACAAGAAGAAGTACACCTGTGCAAAACCGAAGAAGAAGGCGCCCACAGACGCGATCATGTTGAAGTCGGTGAATTGCATGGGGTAATCGGCATAGCGACGTGGCATACCGGCCAGACCCAGGAAGTGCATGGGGAAGAAAGTCACGTTGAAGGAAATCAACGACCACCAGAAGTGGATCTTGCCGCGTGTTTCGTTGTACATCACACCGGTCCACTTGGGCACCCAGTAGTAGAAGCCAGCGAACAGGGCAAACAACGAACCTGCCACCAACACGTAGTGGAAGTGCGCAACGACGTAATAGGTGTCTTGCAACTGGATGTCGATCGGCGCCATGGCCAAGATCAAACCTGTGAAACCACCCATGGTGAACACAAAGATGAAGCCCACAGCAAACAGCATGGGGGTTTCAAATGTCATGGAGCCGCGCCACATGGTGGCGATCCAGTTGAAGATCTTCACAGCAGTCGGCACGGCAATCAGCATCGTGGCGTACATGAAGAACAACTGACCTGTGACGGGCATACCTGTCGTGAACATGTGGTGTGCCCACACGATGAAAGACAAAATAGCAATCGAAGAAGTGGCGTACACCATAGAGGCATAACCAAAGAGCTTCTTGCGTGAGAAAGCAGGCACGATCTGGCTGATGATGCCGAAAGCCGGCAAGATCATGATGTACACCTCAGGGTGACCAAAGAACCAGAAGATGTGCTGGTACATGACCGGGTCACCACCGCCAGCGGGGTTAAAGAAGCTGGTGCCGAAATGGCGGTCTGTCAGAGTCATGGTGATCGCGCCGGCCAACACAGGCATCACAGCGATCAGCAAGTAAGCGGTGATCAACCATGTCCAAGCGAACATGGGCATCTTCATCAAGGTCATGCCAGGTGCGCGCATGTTCAAGATGGTCACGATGATGTTGATCGAACCCATGATGGACGAAGCACCCAGGATGTGCATGGCAAAAATACCAGCATCCATGGAGGGGCCCATTTGCAGGGTCAGGGGGGCATACAGTGTCCAGCCCGCAGCAGGTGCGCCGCCGGGCATAAAGAACGAACCCACCAACATGGCGCCAGCTGGAATCATCAACCAGAAGCTGAAGTTGTTCATGCGGGCAAAGGCCATGTCAGATGCGCCAATTTGCAAAGGCAACATCCAGTTCGCAAAGCCCACGAAGGCCGGCATGATCGCGCCAAACACCATGATGATGCCGTGCATGGTGGTGAACTGGTTGAACAACTCGGGGTTGACCACTTGCAAGCCGGGTTGGAACAATTCAGCACGGATACCCAATGCCAGCACGCCGCCAATCATGAGCATGGCGAAGCTGAACAAGAGGTACAAGGTACCAATGTCTTTGTGGTTGGTGGCATACACCCAACGACGCCAGCCCGCAGGAGCGTGACCGTGATCGTCATGGGCGTGATCGTGATGGTCTAGAACGGCACTCATCTTGATTTCCTTTGATTTAAATACGGTACGGCTTATTTGCGAGCGGCCAAAACTTCAGCCGGTTGCACGATTTGTCCGGTCTTGTTGGACCAGTTGTTTTTGGTATAGGTAATCACTGCAGCGATTTCGGTGTCGGACAACTGCTTCCATGCAGGCATGGCGCCGTTGGCTTGTCCGTTCAACATAACCGCAATTTGCTTGGACTTGTCTGCATCCAAAACGATGGGGGAACCATCGACCGGCTTGATGGCGCCCGCACCTTTGCCGTTGGCTTGGTGGCAAGCAGCGCAATTGGCGGCATAGACTTTCTCGCCGCGTTTGGAGAGGTCGTCCAAAGCCCAAACTTTGGCTGGATCATCGGCTTTGGCCGCTTGTTTTTTCTTCTCGGTATCCACCCATGCGGCATAGTCAGCAGCAGACAACACCTTCACATGAATCGGCATGTAGGCGTGCTCTTTGCCGCACAACTCTTGGCACTGGCCATAGAAGTCGCCGGTCTTTTCAGCGCGGAACCAGGTGTCACGCACGAAACCAGGAATGGCGTCTTGCTTGATGCCGAATGCAGGCACTGCAAAGGCATGAATCACGTCGTTGGCCGTGGTGATGACGCGCACCTTTTGGCCGACAGGCACCACCATCGGGTTATCCACCTTCAACAGGTAGTTGTCACCCTCGGGCTTGCCAGCATCCGACATGGCACGCTGAGAAGAGTCGAGAGTCGAGATGTAGCTCAGGCCTTCACCTTCGCCTTTGATGTAGTCGTAGCCCCACTTCCATTGGTAACCGGTGGCTTTGATCGTCAAATCCGCGTTGGTCGTGTCTTTTTGGGCCACCAAGACTTTGGTCGCGGGCAGGGCCATCAAAATCACAATCAGGAAGGGCACTGCAGTCCAAATGACTTCCACCGTGATCGATTCAGTGAAGGTGGCTGGCTTGTGGCCCACTGACTTGCGGTGCTTCCAAATGGAATAGAACATCACCGCAAACACGGCAATAAAAATCACCGTGCAAATGATCAGCATGAACCAGTGCAACCAATGTTGCTCTTCGGCAATTTTGGTCGCAGGGGGCGCAAAATTGAGCTGGTTGACCGCAGGGCCGCCAGGCAAGTCGTTGACAGCAAAGGCCGCAGTGGCCAGCCATGCGCCCGCAAAAATGCCCGCGCGGGACAGCAGCGAAGCCAATTGGTTGGAAATATTCTTCATGGTTCTCACTAACTTCCAAGACTCTGTTGAACTCACACCTTTGGCAACCGAGGCTGCGCCCCGCTTACCGCCAGACATCACGCAGAACGCAATGCCTTTCTGATTTCTCGCGCCAAATCTTGACGCAGCTCGGGGCGCACAAAACGCCCCACTTCAATTGAGCGACCCTGGCCTGACAACTCGATCAGACTGTGGTCACCCGACTTGGGCTCGACTCTCACCCATTGACGCGCGAACTCTGCCCGCTCACGTCGCCCTGCAGATTCACACTCCACCACCAAGCTTGCGCCTTGCAATGAAATCAACTCACCATCGGTGGCGTGTCTGGCGTAGGCCAAAAAAGCCAGTCCAACCAATGCAAGCTCTAGACCTGCAAAAGCCAACACCAAGGTGGCACCCTGCAACCAAAAAAACACACCAATTCCGAGAGACAACGCACACAAAGAGAGGTAGAGCCATCCCAGTTGGGCTGGCGTTACCGAGCAATTGCGTCGAAGCCGCCAATGGATGGCATGGCCAGACTCTTGTGCGAATTGGTAAATCGAATTTGACATGCGTCAACTTTCAGCAACCTAACACGCTCTTCAGCATGTGTTTAAGGCAAAACCGGGCAGATTTTAACCGAGATACCAGGGGGTTTTGATTCATCTCAAACTTTGTCGGATATCCCAGAATGGCTGCGCAACATTTGCCGCATCTGGTCCAGGCCAATTTCAGTTTGAGCGGTCAATTTGGCTCGTGGCTGGGGTTTCAGGGCATGGCCGTACACAATTTCAAAGCTCAAAGACAAACGCCCACCCTCTTGAGGCTTGGCCAATGTCAACAAAACCTCGTCAAGCTGTTGGCGCCAGCGACGACCGCGCAAACCTGCAAAACGCTGAACATGCAAATTCCGACCCCATTCGCGCAATTCGGCCAACAAACGCGCCGGTGTCTCGTAGGTCAAGGTGATGCGTTCCATGTCCATCACCGGCTCTGCAAATCCTGCCTCAACCAACATGTCACCCCAATCGTGCATGTCGGTGAATTCGTGCGCCGGCTCTGGCCAACCCTGTTGTCGGTAAGCGTCTCGCAACTCTCGCAAGCTGTCAGGCCCCAAACACGAAAACATCAGAAATCCATCGGCAGCCAACGTCTTGTGCCAGATGCTCAACAGCTTTTGGGGCTGCACCGCCGTGTGCAGCTGCATATTGGCCCACAGCATGTGGGCTTGACCCTCTGCAGGCAGGCCCTCTCGAACACGGGGTCCCAGCCAGCGATCCAGTTGCCACCAACGCCCTGTCAAGGCGGTCTTGGCCAACCTGGCTTTTTCAGGATGCTCGCTGCTCAACCAAACTTCGGCCTGGGGATACCGCTGTTGTAATGCACGGTGCGCCAACAAGCCTCCCTGCAAGGGCTCCCAATGCACCCAACGCTGGGGCTGCAACTTGATGAAGTCCAGCCGTGACTGCATGCGCGAGGCCACTTCTTCGTGCAACCAAGGCGAGTGAGCGCGGGCCGATCGCCCAGCCCAACGGGCTGCGGCAACAGGATCGAGCGACGGGGGACGTTCGGGTGCGGACATGACCAAGAAAAAAGAAGAGGAAGCCGACCCCAGGCGCGTGGTCGGTGCAATGCTTGTGCTCAATGAGTCGCGGCAGTATATTGATTTTTATGTGGCCCCCATGGTTCAAGGCGATCCTCTCGTCACGCTCGACGCACCGCCCCGACCGCACATGGGGGTGGTTGCCTAGCCGTTGCTCTGTTTGCCAAGGTTGGCCACAAGCACCGCTGTGCGATGCCTGCATTAGCCGTTTTGCCCAACCGCAAAACCGATGCCTGACTTGCGCTCTGCCGCTTTCATTGCCAGCCACCCACTGCGGCGCATGTCTAAAAACACCCCCACCACTGGATGTGTGCCTGACCGCCACGGCTTACGCATGGCCGTGGGTGAGCTTGATCGCCCGATTTAAATTTCAGCAAAGCGCCGGCTGGGCTGGCCCGCTGGCCACGTTGGTCATGAGCACGCCTGGCGCAGAAGACAGCTTGGAGGCGGCCGATTGGGTCTTGCCCATTCCCCTGTCAGCACAGCGACTCGCCGAGCGCGGCTTCAACCAATCTTGGCTTTTGGCAAAAGAACTCAGCCCCCGCAAAGCCGATGCGCAATTGCTTTTGCGCACCCGAAACACCCCCTCGCAGCGCACCCTGCCCCGGTCAGAGCGCTTGGCCAATTTGGCGGGTGCATTTGCGGTAGACCCTTTGCGCGCAGGTCAACTGCGCGGAAAAAAAGTGATGCTCATCGACGATGTGATGACCAGTGGGGCATCTCTCCACACCGCTGCGCGGGTGCTGCGGCAAGCCGGCGTCAGCCACATCAGCGCATTGGTCTTGGCAAGAACCGAGCGCATGGAGCCGCTGTGATGGCTGGCGCGAAGTCCATCGGGCACTGAGTTGGTCGCAGGCCAAGGCACAATACCGGCCATGTTTCACATCGTCCTCGTCGAGCCCGAAATTCCACCCAACACGGGCAACGTCATCCGCTTGGCCGCCAACACGGGCTGCACCCTGCACTTGGTTGAGCCGCTGGGTTTTTCAATGGATGACAAACACATGCGCCGTGCAGGACTCGACTACCACGAGTATGCCGACTTGCGGCGCCATGCCGATTGGGCCACTTTTTTGGCCACAGAAAAACCCAACCCCCTGCGCATGTTTGCGCTGACCACCCGTGGCAGCGGCTCTGCACATGCAGTGGCCTACAAGCCGGGGGACTGGTTGGTGTTTGGTTCTGAAACCCGCGGCCTTGCGCCTGAGTTGCGTGAGCAATTTGCACCGGCACAACGCATCAAGTTACCCATGCGCGAAGGTCAACGCAGCTTAAATTTATCTAACGCTGTGGCCGTCACGGTTTACGAAGCTTGGCGGCAAAATGGTTTTGCAAGCCAAGCGCCAGAAGCCACCCGCGTGGTTCAGTCGTAAAGCCGCACCAAGGACTCGGCGGCGCACACCGGCTTGTCGCTGCCCTCGCGCTCCAGTGTGACATTCCATTGCAATTGCAAGCCGCCCCCGTCAATGGGCGTGGCCGAGTGCAACTGCATGTGCGCCCGCAAACGGCTGCCCACGGGCACTGGGGCCATGAATCGGACTTTGTTCAAGCCGTAATTGACCCCCATGCGAGCCGACTGAACCACGATGGTTTTGTCAAAGAACTGCGACAGCAGCGACAAGGTCAAAAAACCATGCGCAATGGGCGCACCAAAAGGTCCGGCCTTTGCACGGGCCTCGTCCACATGAATCCACTGGTGATCACCGGTAGCTTCGGCAAACTGATTCACCTGCTGCTGCGTGATGCTCACCCACTCGGTGGTGGCCACATGCTGTCCGACACAAGCGGCCAAGTCGGCCAAAGTTTCAAAGGTTTTCATGGGCATCACTTTAGGCAGATTCAAATGTCTGTCCTGTCGATCAAGTGACATCCCATTCTTCCAGTCCCTGCATCAGGGCTTGTCTTGGGTGGATTCTTGCGGCAATTTCATGAGATCAGCGCGCAAGCGGGTCAGCTCGGCACGGTAGTTTTCAGCATCGCCAAAATCGGTGAAGCCATGGTAGTAAGGATGCGCGTGCAGTCTGCGTCGCGCGTGCTTGATCGGGCACCAATATTTTTCAGTCAAACCCACCACCTCGCGGGCGTAAGCCACCACCCCATTGCCATAAGAGCAATACGCACAGTTTATTTTTTCGATCCAATTCAAATAAGCCAAATGGCTGCGGTCGTAGACAAAAAATGTGCTTCTTTTGACCCGAGGCATGCGAAAGAGTGGAAAACAAATCCATTGATAAATCGAGACAAAAGCATCGAGCAAGACCATGGGCAACAAGACCGGATAAATGAAGGGCACGCTCAGCCAGCTGCGCCACTCGGCGGTGAACACATAACCGAGCAGGCCTTCCTTGAATTTTTTTTGCTGAGCCAAAACCTCTTGTTCGAAGCGAACTTTGTGTTCTTCAAAATCAGCTTGCCACTGCTGACGTCGCTGCTTGGCCTCTTCTTCAATGGCGGCTTCTAATTGCTGGATACGGTCCAGAAACTCCTGGATTTGTGGGTTCATATGGCCTCCTGAGCACGACCCACCTTAACACCGCGCTCACAGGGATGGCAGAAGCATCTGTGCAAGCGCTGAGGCCCCAGAGAACCGCACCCTACATGAATGGGCGCAGCGGGGCACCGCTTATGGGTTGAGCAGCTCCACCCGGCTGGCGGGTAACACCAGCATGAAAGTCGAACCTTTGCCCACTTGGCTTTGAATGCGCAACTCGCCGCCATGGCGCTGCACCACATGTTTGGTAATGGCCAAGCCCAAACCCGTGCCGCCGGTTTCACGCGACCGGCTGCGGTCCACGCGGTAAAAGCGCTCTGACAAACGTGGCAAATGTTCGGGCGCAATGCCGGGGCCGGTGTCTGTCACTGCAAAGACCACGCCCTCTGGCACCCGCGACCATTCAGCCCGAATCTGTCCACCCGCAGGGGTGTAGCGAATGGCATTGCTCAATAAATTCGAGATGGCACTGAGCAACTCCGACCTGACCCCCAGCAACAGCCATTCGGGTGCAGGGACAAAAACCAATTCGTGCACCGGGCCATGCGCTCCGCTGGTTTGCTCAGACACCACCGAAGACAAGGCCACAGCATCTGCGGCCACCTCAGACATCAAAGCTGGCAAATCCACCCGCTCATAAAGGCCGGGTGGCGAGCTGCCCTCCAGTTGCGACAACGTCAACAAGTCAGCCACCAGGCTCTGCATGCGATCGGCTTGCACTGCCATCAGGTTCAAGTAATGCTGCTGCTCGTCTTTGCCCATCGGAATCGACTGCAGGGTTTCCACAAAGCCACCCAAAACAGTCAGGGGTGTTCTGATTTCATGGGATACATTGGCCACAAAATCGCGCCGCATGGCATCGGCCATCGTGATCGACGTGATGTCGCGGGTCAGCAGCAGTTGTTGGCCTTCGCCATAGGTGTGCAGTTGCACCGATAACTTGGGGGCCTGCATCGAGGAACTGGCACGGCCATCCACAACCACTTCGGACTCGTGTTCGCTCTGAGCAAAATACTTGGAAAAAACAGGGTCGCGCACCAAGTGAACAATGTGCTGCATCAAATCGCGGCTCACATCCAAGCCCAAGTGACTGGACGCAGTGGCATTGCACCACTCGATTCGACCTTGTGCATCCAACAACGTGACGCCATTTGGCGATGCTTGAATCGCTTGCAAGAAATATTGCAAACGCTGTTCAGCGGCCAAAGATTGTTTTTCGCGTTGACGCAACAAGCGCTGAATGCGTTGCGCGATTTCTGACCAGACGCCTTTCCAAGGCAGTGGCGAAGACAAGTCCGACTGAGACAACCACCGCTCAAGTCGGTAGGTTTTCCAGATCAGCAAAATGGCCTGCACCCAGGCCACCAGCAAAGCCGCCACGGCCGCTTCTGTCCAACCCGCCCACAACCAGACAGGAAACGCCACCACGGCTGCTGAAAAAAACAGCTCAAGCAAAGAGACTGGCATTCAATGACACACCGTTAAATCGAGGGAGATCCTGTCATGCGGTAACCCGCACCGCGAACGGTCTCGATCAACCTTCCGGCATCTCCGAGCGCTTCGCGCAAACGCTTCACGTGCACATCCACCGTGCGCTCTTCAATGTAGACGTGGTCGCCCCACACTTTGTCGAGCAGCATGCCCCGCGAATGCACACGCTCAGGATGGCGCATCAGATATTGCAACAGTTTGAACTCGGTAGGCCCCACTTTGACTAGTTTGTCTTGCCAACTGACACGGTAAGTGTCGGCGTCCAATTGGAGTTCACCGATCTTGACCGCACCACCGGCCGACTCGGGCACACGCCGGCGCAGCACAGCGCGAATGCGGGCCAACAACTCGCGAGGTGAAAACGGTTTGACGATGTAATCGTCGGCGCCCGCATCCAAGCCCGCCACGCGGTCAGCTTCATCGCCTCGCGCGGTGAGCATCAGTATGGGGACCGTCTTGGTGCGAGCCGAAGATCTCCAGCGCCTGGCCAAGGTCAAGCCACTTTCACCTGGCAGCATCCAGTCCAGCAAAATCACATCGGGCAAGATTTCGTCCAGTTCTCGCTGAGCTGATTCGGCGTCCATGGCCCACACCGGCTGAAAGCCGTTGTGACGCAAGTTCACTGAGATCAACTCTGCGATCGGGGACTCGTCCTCCACGATCAAAATTCTGGGCAAGCTTCTCATTGCACCGCTTTTTCAATTTCTATCAGGGCGGTGTGGCGCACGTCGGCACCCTTGACCACGTAAATCACAAATTCGGCGATGTTCTTGGCATGGTCGCCAATGCGCTCGATGGCCTTGGCCACAAACAACAGGTCCAGGCTGGCCGAGATGGTGCGGGGGTCTTCCATCATGTAGGTGACCAACTTGCGGACAAAGCCATTGAACTCGGCATCAATCAGGTCGTCCTCTTTCAAGATGGTGAGGGCTGTGCTGACATCCAGTCGCGCAAATGCGTCCAGGGCTTTGCGCAGCAATTCAGACGCCAAGTCTGATGCGATGCGCAACTCTGACGAAGGCAAATTGCGGGGGCTGCCTTGGTCCAAAATTTTCTTGACCATGCGGGCAATGCGCTCGGCCTCGTCGCCTGCGCGTTCCAAGTTGCCGGTGATTTTGGAAATCGCCATCAACAAACGCAAATCGCGCGCGGTGGGCTGTCGGCGGGCAATGATCGAGGCCAATTCGGCATCAATCTCCACCTCGAGCGTGTTGACTTGCTTTTCGGTTGCGATGACTTGGTTGGCCACTTCGATGCTGAACTGGGCCAATGAATACACCGCGTGACGGGTTTGTGATTCAACCAAACCGCCCAACTCCAGAACGCGCGACGACACGCTGGTCAGGTCGGCATCGAATTGGCTTGAAATGTGTTTTTCCATGGTGCTTCTCCTGATCAGCCAAATCGGCCAGTGATGTAGTCTTCGGTTTCTTGACGGGCGGGCTTCATGAAGATTTGTTCGGTTTGACCAAACTCCACCAACTCACCCAAGTACATGTAAGCCGTGAAGTCAGAGACCCGGGCGGCTTGCTGCATGTTGTGCGTCACGATGGCCACGGTGTAGTCTTTTTTCAACTCGCTGACCAACTCTTCCACCTTGGCCGTGGAGATCGGATCCAGCGCTGAGGTGGGCTCGTCCAACAAGATGACTTTGGGCTTGACCGCCACAGAGCGTGCAATGCACAAACGCTGCTGCTGACCACCAGAAAGCGACAAGCCACTTTGACCCAGTTTGTCTTTCACTTCGTTCCAGATGGCCGCTTTGGTCAGGGCCCATTCCACTCGCTCGTCCATGTCCGAGCGGCTGAGGTTTTCGTACAAGCGAATACCAAACGCAATGTTGTCGTAAATCGACATCGGGAAAGGCGTGGGCTTTTGAAACACCATGCCGACTTGGGCGCGCAGCAAGTTCAAGTCTTGTTTCTTGTCGAGGATGTTTTGACCATAAAAATTGATCTCGCCCTCAGCGCGTTGACCTGGGTACAGGCTGTACATGCGGTTCAGGGTGCGCAGCAAGGTCGATTTGCCGCAACCTGAAGGACCGATGAAAGCAGTGACTTTGTTTTCAGCGATGTTCAGGTTGACGTTTTTGAGGCCCTTGAACGTGCCGTAGAAGAAATTCAAATTGCGAATTTCAATCGCATTTTTCAATGGCAAATTTTGAGTGTTAGGCATGAGAAATTTGATCCATTCAGAGGGTTAACCTTGGACTTTTTCGCGGAAAAACACGCGTGCCAAGATGTTCAAGAGCAACACAGACAAGGTCACCAAGAGTGCCCCCGCCCAAGCCAATCGAATCCAGTTTTCATAGGGGCTCATCGCGAACTGGAAAATCACCACGGGCAAATTGGCCATGGGTTTGCTCATGTCGGCATTGAAAAATTGGTTGTTCAAGGCTGTGAACAACAAAGGCGCGGTTTCACCGCTGATGCGGGCCACAGCCAGCAACAAACCGGTAATGACACCGCTCTTGGCCGCGCGCAAGGTCACAGACAGCGACACTTTCCAGCGCGGGGCACCCAGCGCAAATGCAGCTTCACGCAAGCTGCCGGGCACCAGGCGCAACATGTTTTCGGTGGTGCGCATGACCACCGGGACTGCGATCAAGGTCAATGCCAGGCTGCCGGCATAGCCCGAAAAAGTACCCAAGGTGGCCACGGCAATCGCATACACAAACAGACCAATCACGATGGAGGGGGCCGACAACATGATGTCGGTCACAAACCGCGTGAGCTCGGCAACTTTGCTTTGATCGCCGTATTCGGTCAGGTAAATGCCCGCCAAAATGCCCACCGGCGTGGCCACCAAGATGGTCAAGCCCACCATCATCAAGCTGCCCACAATGGCATTGCGCAAGCCACCGCCTTCGGTGCCGGGTGCAGGCGTGTCTTGGGTGAGCAGGTTCAAGTCAAGCGCTGCAAATCCATTGGAAAACAGCACCACCAAAATCCAGAGCAACACGGCCAAGCCCAAACCCATGGCCACCATCGAGGTGGCCATGCCCCAAGCATTGGCCAAGCGGCGGCGGCGGTACAAGTTTTGATTCATGTTCAGAGCCATGTCAGAACCCCTTGGCTTTTTCAGCGCGGTTGATCATGATTTTGGCTGCGGCCAAGACCACGAAAGTGATCACAAAAAGCAAGAAGCCCAAAGCGAACAGGGAAGAAATATGGAAGTCGTCGGCCTCGCCAAACTCGTTGGCCAGCGTCGAGGCAATCGACGTGCCGGGGGAAAACAAGGAGGTCGGCATGCGGTTGGCATTGCCAATCACAAAGGTCACCGCCATGGTCTCGCCCAATGCGCGGCCCAAGCCGAGCATGATGCCGCCAATGACCCCTTTTTGGGTGTAAGGCAACACGATCTTACGCACCACCTCCCACGTGGTGCAACCCAAGCCGTAGGCCGATTCACGCAAGATGGGCGGCGTGATTTCAAACACATCACGCATCACAGCCGCGACAAAAGGCAACACCATGAATGCCAGCACAATGCCCGCCGCCAAAATGCCCATGCCGTTCGGCGCGCCGCCAAACAAAAAGCCGATCAAGGGCATGCCACTCAACACATCGCGCAGAGGTACTTGGATGTAATCCGCAAACAAGGGGGCAAAAACAAACAGGCCAAACATGCCGTAAATGATGGACGGCACCGCCGCCAACAACTCGATGGCCGTGCCCAAGGGGCGACGCAGCCAAACCGGGCAAGTTTCGGTCAAGAAAACCGCAATACCAAAAGCCAAAGGCACAGCCAACAACATGGCGATGCCCGCACTGGCCAAAGTGCCCACGATGGCAATGGCAGCACCAAATTCTTCATTGATGATGTCCCACTCCACATACCAAATGAAGCGCGCACCAAACTTGGCAAAGGTGGGCCAAGCATTGATGAACAGGGAGACGATGATGCCGGCCAAGGCAAACAACACCAGAAATGAGAACAGCTGTGTCAGGCGGTGAAACACCATGTCTTGCAGCCGCTGGCGCTTGACCACAGCCAGCATCTGACTGTTGTCCGCACTCGTGGGGGGAGTTTGCATGTCTTGACCCATCAAACAAAGAGCATCGAACTAAACGAGAAATCCGCCGGTCGTGAATTGACAACCGACGGATGGCAGAAATGAACCTGAATTATTTCTGAATCTGCGACCACACTTTAGAGCGGATCTGGTCGGTCAAGCTGTCAGGCAAGGCCACATAGTCCAAATCGGCGGCCATTTTCTTGCCATTCTTGAAAGACCAGTCAAAGAACTTCAGGGCTTCGTTAGAAGCAGCTTTGTCTGCCGGGTTCTTGTACATCAAGATGAAGGAAGCTGTGCTGACAGGCCAGCTGTTGGCGCCCTTGGCATTGACCATGGACACGCCCATGCCTGGCACGCTGAACCAGTCGGCGCTGGCCGCTGCGGCAGCAAAAGTCAAGTCATCGGGGCTGACGTACTTGCCGTCGGCGTTTTGAATTTGCATGAAATTCATTTTGTTCTTTTTCACGTAGGCGTATTCCACGTATCCCAAAGAACCCTTCACACGGTTCACGTTGGCTGCAACGCCTTCGTTGCCTTTGCCCCCCACCGAGGTCGGTGCTGGCCACTTGACCGCTGCACCTTTGCCCACGGTGTCCGCCCACTCTTTGCTCACAGCAGTCAGGTAGTCGGTCCAGTTGAAAGTGGTGCCCGAACCGTCAGCGCGGTGCACCACGGTGATGACTTCGTTGGGCAGGTTTTTGCCAGGGTTCAGAGCCACGAATTTGGGATCGTTCCACTTGCTGATCTTGCCCATGAACATTTCGGCCAACACGGGACCGGTCACGCGCAATTCGCCTGGCTTGAAGCCGTCCAAGTTGATCACGGGCACAGTGCCGCCAATGATGGCAGGAAACTGGACCATGCCGTCTTTGTCGAGCTCATCGCCTTTGACAGGGGCGTCGGTGGCACCAAAAGTCACTGTTTTGGCGCGGATTTGCTTGATGCCGCCAGAAGAACCGATGGACTGGTAGTTCATGCCCGTGCCCGTAGCGGCTTTGTAGCCTTCAGCCCACTTGGCGTAAATTGGGAAAGGAAAGGTCGCGCCGGCGCCGGTGATGTCGGCGGCGAAGCTGGTCACTGCAACAGCGCTCAGGCCAATGGCAGCCACCAAAGATTTAAATTTCAGCATTTCAGCTCCTATTTCAGAATCAAAAAATTCGTGTCAACAACATGATTGCCACCGACAAAACCTAATTTAATGCTCAATTGTGACAAGAATATGTCAAAAATGGGGGATTGCAACATTGGCATCCACCTCACCTGAAGCAAAAAAGCGCAAGTCCGGCGCTTCCGCCCGACTTGCGCTGCTTGCAGTTGTGAGCCGTTACAAACCGATCAAACCGCCATCGGTGCGGGTGATCACGATGGTGGCCGAGCGTGGACGGCCTTGCACGCCATAACCCTGGTTGCCGGGCCACATGCTTTGCGGGGCTTCGCCTGAAGACAAGGCTTTGGACAACTCGCCGGGGTGCTGGATGTTGACAAACAAAGTACGGCCATCGGCTGTCTCTGTGATGCCTGTCACCTCAGCCCCTTTGGGTGCGACCAAGAAGCGACGCAGTTTGGCTTCACCCAGGGCGGCGCCCATGAATGTCTCTTGGGTGCCAGACTGCTCAGTGCCACCCACGGCCATTTTGTTTTTCACAGTCACTTTGCCGCCGTCGCCGACTTGGCCCGGAATCGCCGCCAGCATCATGCAGTTGGTTTCGTCGGTGAAAGCCCCGTCGTCGGTTTGAATCCAGCAAATGCCGGTGGCTTTGCTGAACCACAAGCCATCTGGCGAAGAGAAGGCATTTTTGGCCGTCAAACCCGACAAATTGGCATCGCCGGAATCTTCCTCAGCGCCAAACAAGAAAATGTCCCACGCAAACGTTTTGGCCGTCGCCTGTTGTCCGGCTTCCTTGAAACGGATGATGTGACCGTTGGGGTTACCCGAGACTTTTTTGCCATCGGGGTCGGTGTAAGCGCGGGGGTTGGCCGCGTCGACTTTGGTGGGCGTGCGGTTGGCGGCGCTGTTGTTGGTCAAGGCAAAGTACACCTCGCCGTTGCGCGGGTTCACAGCGCCCCACTCGGGTCGGTCCATCTTGGTGGCGCCCACGGCATCTGCGGCGTGGCGCGCATTCACCAACACATCGCCCTGGTTGGCAAATTTGTAGGCACTGTGGTTGGCAATGCGCGGATCGGCGATGTTCAACTCCAACCACTCGCCCTGTCCTGTGGCATCGAAACGGGCCGCAAACAATTTACCTTCGCTCAGGTATTTGTCACCGGCCACCATGCCCGTGCCCACATCGCGGGGATCCCAAACTGCCGTGGTCACAAACTTGTAGATGTATTCGTTGCGCGAATCACAACCCATGTAAAACGCCAATGGCTCGCCGGCTTTGGGCAATCCGCACACCGCCGCTTCGTGCGCAAAACGGCCCATGGCCACGCGCTTGGCGGGGGTGGCGTTGGGGCTCAAAGGATCGATTTCCACGTTGAAGCCGAAGGTATTGGCTTCGTTGCGGAAATCGCGTTCGGCGTTGGCACCCAGTGCAGCCAGGTTCCAGCGGGCAAAGCGGTCGTCCGTGGCCGACACGGTGTGCCAGCCTTGGCTCACAGCTTTGGTGACACCAGCTGCAGGCGGTGCGGAGGCCACGCCATAGCGTCTGCGCGAAGCCACTTCATTGGCTGACAAGGCAGCGCCGCCGGTGGTCTGGAAGTAAAACGCCCAGTTTTCCTCGCAGCCCAAATAGGTACCCCAAGGGGTTTTGCCGTGACCACAATTGTTCAAGGTGCCGCGCGACATGGCGCCTGCAGTGTCCCAGCGGGTGGTCATGAACTGGCGAATGTTTTCAATTTGCGCACGTGGCCCGCTGATGCGCGCCGGCGTTTGTGCCGTGATGCGGCGGTTCAAAGGCGAGTCTTTTTGGATGCGCCAGCCTTGTGGGGTTTTCACAATTTCGACGATCGAAACACCGTGGTGGTTGATCTCTTTGAGCACTTCAAGTTCAGGCCGTGTGCCCAAATCCCACTCGCCAAATTGGTCAAATTTTTTGCCACTCACGTTGTTTGAGGTCTGGCCATTGGGGTGCATGAAGTGCGCGTCGGCCGAGCTCTCGTGGTTCACGCACAACACGGCACGTGTTGTCTCTTTCTCCGAATAACGGCCCTGCGAATCGATGTAATAAATGTCCATGCCGTCGTGGTGATCGCCAACGCGGCGCGACCAGTCGTCAGACTCCACACCGCGATTGGAATAGGCGGCCAAAGCAGAGTCCAAGGCATCACCCGTGGCATGCAACACGCTGTACTGGTAGCCGGGAGGCAACATCACGTTGTCCAACAGGCTTTTCTCGACAGCAGCAAAGCCCAAGCCTTTGGGTGTGGCGGCGGTATCTGCGGCCAATGTGGCACAGCCCGGCAACAGCGTGAGTCCTGCCAAGCCCATGCCCCCTAACAACAAGCCCCGGCGAGAGGGGTTTTGCAAGGATTGCTGCAAGACATCTTGAAAATGCACGTTATCTGAGGTGTTGTGGATGGGGTCAAGGTCGTGGTGTGACATGTGCAGAGCTCCGTTTAAAAAGATCCATTGCAGGGCATCAACAAGTCGACTTGATGGCTTTTTTTTGACAATTTCATGTCATGCGAAAGCATTCAAAGGCAAAGCTGGTACGTCATAAAAAAGTCATACAGCCCTGCCAAAATCCGAAAAACTGTATTTCCAGAAGTATTGAAAGGTTGGCCATGAAAGTCGGTATCAACGGTATGGGACGTATCGGTCGTTTGGCATTGCGAGCGGCCATGGGCGCTGCCGAGCGCCCATGGGATGACCCCCGCGCGAACAACCGCTTGGAGGTGGTGCACCTGAACGAACTCAAGGGCGGTGCGGCAGCCACAGCGCATTTGCTGGCCTTTGACAGCGTGCAGGGCAAATGGCGCGAACACATCGAGCCCGAGGGCGAGAGCCACATTCGCATCGGTGAGCGCACTTTGGGCTTTTCCTCACACGCCCACCCGGCCGACATACCTTGGGGTGAGTTGGGGGTCGACTTGGTGCTGGAATGCACCGGAAAATTCCTCACGCCTGAAACGATTCAAGGGCACTTGGACCGAGGCGCCAAGCGCGTGATCGTGGCGGCTCCGGTGAAGGTGGGCAATGTCTTGAACATTGTGGTGGGGGTGAACCACAAGCAATACGATCCGGCAATCAATCAGATCGTGACGGCGGCCTCTTGCACCACCAATTGCTTGGCTCCCGTGGTCAAGGTGGTGCACGAAGCCATTGGCATTCGGCACGGCCAGATCACCACCATCCACGACCCGACCAACACCAATTTGGTGGTGGATGCCCCGCACAAAGACTTGCGCCGCGCGCGCAGTGCCATGACCAGTTTGGCCCCCACCACCACGGGCAGTGCCACGGCCATTGCGCTGATTTACCCTGAGCTGAAGGGCAAACTGAATGGCCATGCCGTGCGTGCGCCAGTGCTCAATGCCTCTTTGACCGACTGCGTGTTCGAAATGAAACGCGAAACCAGTGCCGAAGAAGTGAATGCCTTGTTTGCGGCGGCTGCACAAGGTCCATTGGCAGGCATTTTGGGTTACGAAGTCAAACCCTTGGTCAGCGCCGATTACGCCCGCGATACGCGCAGTGCCATCGTCGATGCTTTGTCCACCATGGTCACCGACGGCACCCTGCTGAAGGTCTACGCTTGGTACGACAACGAAATGGGCTACGCCTGCCGCATGGTCGACTTGGCCTGCCACATGCAAGAAGTCGGCATCTGAGATGAACCCCGCAGAACGCCACTACGCCATTGTCACGGCGGCCTATTGGGGCTTTACCCTGACCGACGGTGCTTTGCGCATGTTGGTGCTGTTGCATTTCTACAGGCTGGGCTACTCGCCATTCACGTTGGCTTTTTTGTTTTTGCTGTACGAGGCGGCCGGCGTGTTGGCCAACTTGCTGGGCGGCTGGCTTGCCACACGCTATGGCATTGCCCGCATGCTCACGGTGGGCTTGGTCACGCAAATCGTCGGCTTTGGCTTGTTGTCAGCCCTGCAACCCGAATGGACCGCCACCCTGTCTGTGGCCTGGGTGGTGATGGCGCAAGGGGTTTGTGGCGTCGCCAAAGACCTCACCAAAACCGCCAGCAAGTCGGCCATCAAGATCACGCAAACACAAGCCCAATCCGATGCGCAATCGCAAGGCAACGGGCAACTTTTCAAGTGGGTGGCTTGGTTCACCGGCAGCAAAAATGCCATGAAAGGCTTCGGCTTTTTCCTTGGCGGGGTGTTGCTCGAGACCTTGGGCTTTCAAGGCTCTTTGTGGACCATGGCAGGGCTGTTGGCCTTGGTGCTGGTGGGTGTGGTTACCAGCTTGCCACCCATGATGGGCAAAAGCAAAGCCTCTGGATCGGCACGCGAACTTTTTGCAAAAAATCCGGGCATCAATGCCTTGGCCGCCGCCCGTGTCGCCCTCTTTGGCGCACGCGATGTGTGGTTTGTGGTGGGCGTGCCGGTGTTTTTGTACTCGGTGGGTTGGACCTTCACCATGGTGGGCGGCTTCTTGGCCGCCTGGACCGTGGGCTACGGATTGGTGCAAGCCCTGGCGCCTCAGTTGGTCCGCCGCAGTGTCGATGGCTTGAGCCATGAAGTGCCAGCAGCCCAATGGTGGTCGGCATGTTTGGCGTTGATTCCCATGGGCATCGCGCTGGCCGTTTGGCTGCAAGCGCCGCAACTGCAGTGGTGGGTCGTGGGCGGATTGAGCCTGTTTGGTTTTGCCTTTGCCATCAATTCATCGGTGCACAGTTACCTGGTGTTGGCCTATGCGGGCTCTGAAAAAGCAGCCGAAGATGTGGGCTTTTACTACGCGGCCAACGCCCTCGGCCGGTTCATGGGCACGCTGCTGTCTGGCCTGCTGTACCAATGGGGTGGCCTGTTGTATGCCCTGCTGGGCTCAGCGCTCATGTTGCTCATGAGCTGGCTGGCCACTTTGCGCTTGCCCCTGCATCTGGCTTTGGCAACACCACAACCCAACCCACTTTCTCACCCCGATTGAGCCACATGATCACCACCAATCAAGACACGATGGACGAAGCGTTGGCCGTCAAAGCTTTGGCGGCATTGGCGCAGGCCTCGCGCTTGCGGGTGTTTCGTGCCATTGTGGGTGCGGCCCCGCAGGGCTTGCAGCCCGGCCAGTTGTCGCAAGCCCTCGAGATGCCGGCCAACACCCTGTCTTTCCACTTGAAAGAACTGCTGCATGCGGGCTTGGTCAGCGTGCAACGAGAGGGGCGTTTTTTACGCTACCAAGCGGACATGGATGCCATGCAAAGCTTGGTCGGATTTTTGACCGACCATTGTTGCCAAGGGATGCCCTGCATGGACTTGCCCAAGAGTGTGTGCGCGCCGGGCAATTGCTGAGCTCCTTAAATGTCATGAAAACTTCATACATTCGTCACATAATTCAGCTTTTCAATTGTTGCGCCGTCTCACTTCATGCAAACCAAGTCCCTTTATGCTGCCATTGACCTGGGCTCTAACAGTTTTCGGCTCGAAATTGGTCAAATGGATGCGGGTCAATTGCGTCGCGTGGAGTACATCAAAGAGACCGTGCGACAAGGCAATGGCCTCGACGCCGAACGCAATCTGACCGAGGAAGCCATGGAGCGCGGCTGGGATTGTCTGGCCCGATTTGGTGAGCGCATTGCGGGCTTTCGACCCAGCCATGTGCGCGCAGTGGCCACACAAACCTTGCGTGAAGCACGCAACCGCGATGTTTTTTTGGCCAAAGCCAAGCGCATTCTGGGCTTCCCGATCGAAGTCATTGCGGGCAAAGAAGAAGCACGGTTGATTTATTTGGGGGTCTCGCACCTGCTGCCCCAATCGGCTGAGCGCCGATTGGTGATTGACATTGGCGGCCGCTCAACTGAAATGATTTTGGGCCAACACGAAATCGCCAGCACGCTGGAGTCTTACCGTGTGGGCAGTGTGGCTTGGTCGATGAAATTTTTCCCGGAGGGGGTTTGGACACCCTCGGCTTTTAAGGGCGCCGAAATCGGAGCCAAAGCCGTGCTGGACGAAGCCCAAGTGTTGTTCAACCGAAGCCACTGGGACACCTGCTATGGCGCGTCGGGCACGGTCGGGGCCGTCGCCGATGTGTTGACCGCCGCAGGCTGGCCAGAAGGCAAAGTGACGCGCGAAGGTCTGAACTGGTTAAAAGACCGCTTGTTCAAAGCACAAAGGCCCGAAAATCTGCGACTGGAAGGCGTGAAAGAAGACCGCAAGCCCGTCATTGGCGGCGGCTTGGCGGTGTTGCAAGCGGTGTTTGACTTGCTTCACATTGAGGAAATGCAGGTGGCCCAAGGCGCACTCCGGCATGGCGCTTTGTTTGACCTGATCGACCGCGAAGGCACACAGGACGTTCGATCTGAGATGGTGGAGTGGCTGGCGCAACGATTTGGAACCGACAAAACGCAAGCTGAACGCGTTTCTAGAACGGCGCAAACCTTGTTGCAAGCACTGATCCCCAGCTCGGCAGAAGTGCTGGTGGAAGAGCGTGAGCGTTATTTGAAGAAACTCCATTGGGCCTGCCAACTGCACGAAACCGGCCTTCGAATTTCACACAGCGATTACCACAAGCATGGGGCTTACATTCTTGACAACACCGACCTGCCGGGCTTCACGCTGGATGAGCTGCACCGGCTGAGTCAGTTGGTACTGGGCCACCGGGGCAAGTTGCGCAAACTCGAGTTGGCGCTGGAAGACGTGCGCTTTGTGCAACAACTCATGGCCCTGCGGCTGGCTGTGATTTTGTGCCATGCGAGGCGAGATCCTGATTTGGCGGGGCTGGACATCAGCTGTGATGCCCAGCGACACACCGCCCGCTTGAAAATCAGTGCTGAATGGGCCGAGCTTTGGCCGCAGTCTGCGCATTTGTTGCGTGAAGAAAAAACCGCTTGGCAAAAAACAGATTGGACATTTCAAGTTCAAACCGATTAGGCCTGCATTGCCCGTGGGCGGCCTGACCGAACCCAACCCGACCATCGGTCTTGCGGCGGATTTATCAACTGTATAAACTGTATACACCGTTAATTGAATCCAAGGAACACCATGACTGTGACCTCATCCACCCGCAAGACCGCAACTTCACGCCGCACAGCTGCAAAAAAAGCCGTTGCGCCGGCGACGCCAAAAGCAGTGAAGACTGTGAAGCCCAAAACCGCGGCGAGACCCAAAACCCAAACTGCTGTG
Source organism: Pseudomonadota bacterium (assembly GCA_046047055.1). Lineage (GTDB taxonomy): Bacteria > Pseudomonadota > Gammaproteobacteria > Burkholderiales > Burkholderiaceae_C > Limnohabitans_A. The sequence goes on from JBJOIR010000006.1 coordinate 43,816, forward strand.
AAACCCGCAACCCAGCCTGCGGTCAAGCCCGTGACCCCAACTGTGGCCAAGCCAAAAGCCGCAGCGCCCGCCAAACCGGCCAAAGAGAAAAAGGTCAAAGTGGTTCGCGACAGCTTCACCATCCCCAAATCGGAACTGCTTCAAGTGGCTGAAATGAAAAAACGCGCGCTCACCTTGGGTGTGGGTGTGAAAAAGAGTGAGCTGATTCGTGCGGGCTTGAGCGCGTTGACCAGCATGAACGATGCCGCATTCAAAAAGGCCTTGGCCAGCGTGCCCACCATCAAAACAGGGCGCCCAGCCAAAGACTGAACGGGCTTACAGCTTCTCAGGGGAGGTGACGCTCATCAGCACGGTCTGCGTCAGACCTTCCCGGAGACGGCAGCGCAGCCACCAGACAGCGCCTTTGCGCACAGCACATGCCTCATCGGGCATGTTCAACAGCTGCGCAATCAGGGCGCCCAAGGCCGGCTGGTGCCCCACCAACAGCACGGGGAACTTGGCTTCGGGCCAACCTGATGTCTCCAACAGGTCTTGCACCGAAGCCCCTGGCGACAAGGCATCGCGTACTTTGAATTTTCGATTCAGGGTGCGCACCGTTTGCTCACACCTCACCGCTGGGCTGCTCAAAATTCGGGTGCCTTGGGGCAACTGGTTCTCAAGCCAAACGGCCATTCTCTCGGCTTGTTTGCGCCCGCGCGGGGTCAAGACTCTTTGCATGTCGTCTTCACCGAGTACGGCTTCGTGCGCCTCGGCATGGCGCCAAAGAATCAAATCCATTTGCCTCACTCCGCCGCGCTGACCGAGCCATAACGCTGCATCAGGGCCAACTGCGCGCCGTGACCCGGCGTTTTGAGGCCCACCCGGTGGTACTGTCCATCGGAGGCCAGATCCCAAGCATCCAAACCATCGTGCAAATAGGCCACCAGACATTCGTCAATGATGCGTTGGCGCAAAACAGGATCCGTCACAGGCCACGCCAATTCAATGCGTCGGTTCATGTTGCGGCTCATCCAGTCGGCGCTGGAAAGGTACAGCGATTCTTCTTGATCGGCGCAGAAATAGAACACGCGTGAATGCTCCAAAAACCGACCAATCACCGAGCGAACTCGGATGTTCTCGCTGAGGCCGGTAACCTGTGCAGGCAACATGCAAGCGCCTCGCACAATCAGGTCAATCTTGGCCCCTTTTTGACCGGCCTCGATCAAAGCTTCAATCAAAGGCAGGTCGGTCAAGGCATTCATCTTGATCACGATGCGGCCCGGAGCGCCACGCCGTGCAGCCTCCCCCACCGCAGCAATGCGGGCCAGCAAGTCGGCCTGCAATTGAAACGGCGCCACCAGCAAGCGTTTCATTTTGGGCAATCGGCTCTGGCTGGCCAGATGACCGAACAAGTGGTCCATGTCCAGCGTGATGTCTGCATCGGCTGTGAGGTAGCTGATGTCGGTGTACAACGAGGCGGTTCGTCGGTTGTAGTTGCCGGTGGACAAATGCCCATAGCGCTTCAGCGTGCGGCCCTCACGGCGTGTGACCAGCAACATCTTGGCATGGGTTTTCAGACCCACAATGCCGTACACCACTTGCACGCCAATGGACTCGAGTTGCTCGGCCCAGTTGATGTTGGCTTCTTCGTCAAAGCGGGCTTTCAGCTCGACCACGGCCGTCACTTCTTTGCCCCGCCGAACGGCTTCGCGCAACAAATTCATCATCGTGGGATCGCTGCCCGCACGGTAAATGGTTTGTTTGATGGCCAGCACGTTGGGGTCCATTACGGCCTCACGCAAAAACGCCAACACGCCATCAAAACTCTCGAAGGGCTGGTGTATCACCGCATCGCCTTCTTTCAGCCGCGTGAAGATGGAGCCGTGTTGTGGCACCTGCGCCGGAAAGCTGGCCTTGTAAGGCGGAAACAGCAACTCGGGGTCGTTGATCAAATCGATCAACTGCATCAGGCGAACCAAGTTCACCGGGCCGTTGGCTTTGAACACCGAGGCCTCGGGCAGCTGAAACTCTTTGCGCAAAAACTCGACCAATCGGGGGGCGCAAGTGGCCGATACCTCGAGTCGAATGGCTTGGCCGTAGTTGCGGTGCTGCAGACCTTGCCGCAAGGCCATGCGCAAATTGGCGATTTCGTCTTCGTCCACCGCCAAATCCGAATGGCGCGTGACTCGGAACTGAGAAAACTGCCCCACCTCACGACCCGGAAACAACTCACTCAGGTGCGCCCGGATGACGCTGGACAACAAGACAAAAGCGGTGCTGCCATCACACACACGGTCGGGCAGTGGAATCAACCTGGGCAACACGCGAGGAACTTTGACAATCGCGATCTCATTGGACCGGCCAAAGGCATCTTTGCCAGACAACTGCACAATGAAATTCAGCGATTTGTTGGCGACCTGAGGAAAGGGGTGTGCGGGATCTAACCCCACGGGCACCAGCAAGGGCTGGACCTCACGCTGAAAGTAACTGCGGACCCATTGGCGCTGTGCGCTGTTGCGGTCACCATGCGACAAGATGCGGTAGCCCTTGCGCTGCAAAGTGGGCAGCAGTTCGTCGTTGTACAGCGCGTATTGGCGCGCAATCATGGTCTGGGTTTTTTCAGCAATGGCCGACAGACTGGCTTCGGTGTATTGGCCCGATTTCAAGCCGTGCAGGCTGGCCATCACATGGGGCTCAGCACGCACCTCAAAAAACTCATCCAAATTAGACGAAACGATGCACAGGTAACGCAAGCGCTCCAGCACCGGCACATCGGGTCGGCAGGCCCAGTCCAGCACCCGTTCGTTGAACGACAGGATGCTCAAGTCCCTGTCCAGCAAGGGGTGGCGCTGTTCGGCTTCAGATGTCTCGACTGTTGAGTGGACCATGGGACAGTGTGATTGATATTGACGACAAATTCTAAAAATTCACCATGTCAATTTGATGACAACTGTGTTAGGCCCCGTTCAGGCAAGCCTTTGGGTTGTGCAGGCACCAAGTTCGACATGAACACTTCGACCGTTTTGGGCCAGCCAAAAGTCTCGGCACGCTGACGCGCCTGTGAGCGAGGCAGCTGCAAACATTGGTGCACGGCGGCCTGCAAATCTTCGGACAACACCCCCCCCGTGGCCTGGCCATCGCCGTCGCCAAGCACTTGCAACGGGCCATCGACCGGGTAAGCCGCCACCGGCGTGCCACAGGCCATGGCTTCGAGCATGACCAAGCCAAAGGTTTCGTTGCGCGAGGGGAAGACAAACACATCGGCTGCGGCGTAGACCTTGGCCAAACGCTCACGTGGCAGCACGCCCATCCACAAGACATCGGGAAAACGCGCCTTGAGTTGGGCTTCGAGTGGCCCCACGCCACACACGATGCGGGTGCCCGGCAGCTTCAGGTTTAAAAAGGCGTCGATGTTTTTCTCATATGAAACCCGCCCCACAAACAGCGTGAAGGGGCGCGGCAAGTCTTGCAACTCGGGGAGATCGAGCGGGACTGCGTGGTGGCTGAACAGCGACAAATCCACGCCATGTGTCCAGGGCTTGAGTGATTTGAAACGCCGCTGCTGCAACATGCGCAACACCCCTTGGGTTGGCACCATCACCCCCGACGAGGGCCGGTGAAAATGCCGAAACAAGCCATAGCCCATGAACAAGGGCACACGCAGCGCAGCCTGCAAAATTTCTGGAAATTTGGTGTGGAAGGCGGTGGTGAATTGCCAGCCTTTTTTGAGGCAGTGCTTGCGGCCAGCCCAACCCAAGGGCCCTTCGGTGGCCAGGTGCACAGCGTCGGGTTGCAAGGCATTGAGCATGTCGGCCAAGGGCTTGTAAGGGCGCACGGCCAAATCAATGCCGGCATAACCCGGACAAGGGCGGTTTTTAAACAGCCCTGGGTGGATCACCGTGACCTCAACACCCAAGGGCCCCAAGGCCTGTACCAATTCGTGCAAAGTGGTGACCACGCCATTGACTTGTGGATGCCAAGCATCGGTGACGAGTGCCAATTTCATGCTGCCACCGCCTCTTGAGAAGGCACCGAGTTCAGCACCATGGCTTGGCCCCCCCAGTGGATGATTTCTAAGCGACCGTCCATGTGCTCCACCAAAGCGGTTCGGCTTTCTACCCAATCGCCATCGTTGCAATACAACACGCCATTGACTTGGCGAATTTCGGCGTGGTGAATGTGGCCACACACCACACCATCAAAGCCCCGTCGTTGCGCTTCGTTGGCCACCGCCACTTCAAAGTCGCTGATGAAGTTCACCGCTTTTTTAACTTTGAGTTTCAAGTAGGCCGACAAAGACCAATAGTCCATGCCCATGCGGGCTCTCCAACTGTTCAAGTGCCGGTTGATGCGCAGCGTCAGTTCATACAACCAATCGCCCACATAGGCCAACCATTTGGCGCACTGAATCACGCCATCAAAATAGTCGCCATGCACGATCCACAGTTTTTGGCCAGTGGCGGTGGTGTGGGTGGCGTCGTGCACGACCTCGACACCGCCAAAGGCATGGCCCACAAAATGGCGCGCAAACTCATCGTGGTTGCCCGGCACATAAATCACCCGACAACCTTTGCGCGCACGGCGCAAGAGTTTTTGCACCACATCGTTGTGGCTTTGCGGCCAAAACCAACGGCGGCGCAACTGCCAACCATCCACGATGTCTCCCACCAAATACAGCATGTCGCTCGGGTGGTGCTTCAAAAAATCGAGCAAGGCCTCGGCTTGAAAACCTGGCGTGCCAATGTGCAGGTCTGAAATAAAAATGGCCCGCAAACGGGGGGCATTTGCGGGCGTTTCATCATCGGCGGAATCCTCTTGCCGGACCTTGTGGCTGAAGGGCATGTCGCCCGACCACATCTCGTCTAAAGGGGTATGGGGCGCTTTAAAAAATGCCACGTGCCCTGCGGCCTCTGCGCTGGGCATCATGCGGCCCCCATTGAGAAGTGCTTGCGGTAGCGGGCTGGCAAATCCGCGATGCGCATCATCATGGGCAAATCGGCGGTGTTGAAGTCAGGATCCCAAGCGGGAGCACCCAAGACCTTGGCGCCCAAGCGCAAATAGCCTTTGATGAGTGCCGGCGGCTCAATGGCCAAGCTGTGATCGAGCTCTTCGACCGGCAAGGGCAAACGTGGGCGCACATGGTGCTGAATGTCCGCCAGATGCGTTTGACGCAATTGGTGCCAGATGCTGGCGGCCACATCGCCACTGACCACGCCGTTGTGCAGCATAGGAATGCTGGCACAGCCAATCATGGTGTCCAGGTTGTTGCGCTCCATGAATTCAAACAACGCACCCCACAAGGCCATGATCACGGCGCCTTGTCGGTAATCTGCATGCACGCAGCTGCGCCCCAACTCGACCATGCGGTTGCGCAGGCCGCGCAGGCGGGTCAAGTCAAATTCGGTGTCGCTGTAAGTGCTGCCCGCGCGTTTCGCTTGGGCTGGGGTGAGCACACGGTAGGTGCCAATCACCAAGCCGGTGGCGCCGTCACGCACCAACAGGTGCTCGCAATAGTCGTCGAACAAATCAATGTCGTGGCCCGGCACTTTGCCCGACAAGCGCGCACCCATCTCGGTGCCAAACACATCGAATCTCAGTTTTTGTGCTTCACGAACTTCGTCTTGATGCTGCGCCCAAGTGACCTGAACAGCGCCTTGGACTCGGCGAGGCAAGAAATCCACAGTGGAGTTGGACTGCGGTGGATGAAGTAACCCCCTGGGCAAATTCACCGGGGACAACGCGAATGTTGGGCTTGGCAATTCTTTCATGACCGGCACTCCTTTGAATCAATGCCTGCATGATCCAAATGTGCAATGACATGAAAAAGTCAGTCGCGTTAATTTTCTGTGACAGCCCTGAAGCGCCAAAGGGGTGCGCGCAGGGCTGCTGGGAACTTCAGAGCATCATGCTCAACTGAAACACCGAGTTAGGCGCTCGGGGCATCACCGGTGCCGGCAGCGGTTTCAAGCGGAACTGACCCAACATCGAGGTCACGCGCGTGTCGCGCGGCATCAAAGGCACAGCCACATCTTCCAGCGTTTGGGCGGCCAATGTTTCTTGCAAGTGCCGTTGAATGTTCAACTCCAAAGCTTTCATGGGGTGCGAGTCGTCGGGGTAGACCTCGTCGAACTGGTGCACCTCTTCAAAGTGCTTCACCACATCCCACAAACTGATGTCTGCTGGGTTGCCGCAAATTTGATAGCCCCCGCCCGGTCCGCGGTGCGCGCGAATCAGGCCCGCTTCGCGCAATTCTTTCAAGATGGACTCTGTGTAGGACGCTGACAAACCCAAACCCGATGCAATTTCTTGGGTGGTGACCGGGTCAACGGCTGAACGCGAAGTAATAAAGACAGCGATGTCTACGGCTTTGGCTGTTTTCTTCAGGATCATGTTCCGCTCCTTGGTTGGAAAGTTATTGTAGGGTTTAAATTCAATAAATCCACTCATAACCTACATAAATTGGCAATATTTCAAAATTTGCCAGATAATACCTGTTCAAACCATAGACAGATCATGACAACACCCATGGCCACCCGCACCAACCTCTACCGCATCGGTGCGGTCTCCAAGCTCAGTGGCGTGCCGGTTCCCACCTTGCGGGTGTGGCAGACGCGGTACAACGCTTTTTCACCGGCCACCTCCACGGGTCTGCACAGGCTTTATGACGAACAGGACCTGCACAAAGCCGTCTTGCTCAAAGCCTTGACAGGGCAAGGTCACGGCATCAGCCTGATCGCAGGCTTGACGACGCCACAACTGCAAGAGTTGCTGCAAACAGGCGATCAATTGACGCGTGGCCGTGCGCTCACAAAACCCGCGGACAAGCACCCCACCCAATGGGCCGTGATTGGCAATGCATTGGCCAAGCGCTTGCAATCGGCCTTCTTTCAAACAACCCCGTCAGGCCCGTTGCTCGGGCTTCAACAGGTCTGGGCCGATCTGGAAACGGCCCTGAGCCAATCCAACCCACAAAGCTTCGATGTGCTGATGGTCTCGGTGAACACGCTGAACAGCACCACAGCAGAACAGATCGTGGCCTTGCAGCGCATGGCACGACAAACCGTGGTGTTGTATGGATTTGGGCAAAAGGAAGCCATCTCCAGCTTGAGCCGTACGGGCTGCCAGGTTCACCGCGAAACTTTGAACGACGAAGCGTTGGCCGATATCTTGCGCAGTGCACGTCCGCCTCTGCCCGATATCGCTACAGAAATTCAAACGGCACTGGGGTCTGTTCCACCCCGTCAATTTTCGGACGCGGTGTTGCAGCGTGTAGCCAACATTCCGAGCCAAGTGCTGTGTGAGTGCCCACGCCATGTCGCCGAGTTGATTGGCCAATTGGGACGCTTCGAAGACTACAGCCAAGACTGCCTGCAGCAAAGCCCCAAAGACCGCGAACTGCACCTGCGCCTGAACACCATGGCGGCCACCGCCCGCGCCTTGTTAGAACAAGCCCTGCAGATGGTCGCCGATCATGAAGGCATTTCTTTGCAAGACCCAACCTGACCCAAGTGCCGTTGGAATAAAAGCATGAAACGCCATGTCGCGGCCACCTTGTTGGGAGTGGTTGGTTTGTTGACTCTGGACAATCACATCGATTGGCTGCGGCAAGACAACGGCATCGTGCTGGGCATCAATGGCAAACAGTACGACCCCAAGGGATGGCTGAGCGAACAGTGGCGTGCGTGGCGGCAGGACTGTCGCCACGTCATATCGCCCGACTTGCAATCGCCCACAGCCCAAGCCGTGCTGCGCACCATTCAACAGCACAGCCTGCCCGATTCGCGCGAAGCTCAGCTGTTGCAGCTGCACCAACTGGCCGAATGGTCCATTGCAGAAGCCTCATTTCCCTCGCTGAACCCCAGTCTCGTGGTGTTGCGTCAGCACCATGGTCAGTGGCAAATTCAAGACTCGGCCATCTGGAGCGGATCGACCGCGCCCTGGCACGCCGCCCACTTCGTGCGCCAATATCTGCACAAGCAATCACCAGACTTGCCCTTGGCACTGCTCCAATGCGTGCCCATCGACCCGGCACGTTACGCGGCCCTGACGACCGTGAGCGCACCATGAGTTACCGTGTGGTTTGGTTCAAACGCGATTTGCGGCTGCAAGATCATGCAGCTTTAACCCATGCGGCCAAGCAAGGCCCAGTGCTGTGCCTGTACATCGTGGAGCCGGGGTTGTGGACCTTGCCCGATGCCGCTCGGCAACACTTTGAATTTGTGCGCGAATCGCTCACCGAATTGCACCTCGAACTTCAAGCTTTGGGCGGCCGCCTTGAAGTGCGCCACGGCAGCGCTGTCGAGGTGTTGGCGAACTTGTTTGCCAACGCGCCATTTGCAGAGTTGGTTTCGCACGAAGAAACAGGCAATGCATTCACCTACGACCGGGACCAACGCGTCGGTGCATGGTGCCAAAGTCAAGGTCTGAGATGGACCGAATGGCCCCAATTTGGCGTGGTGCGCCGCCTGAAAAGCCGCAACACATGGCAGGCCAGCTGGGAGGCACACATGGCCGCCCCACAAGCCGAGTGGACTGAGTTGGAGTTTGTGGCGTTGCCTGACAGCACTGGCCCTGAGGCCATGGACCTGCCCTTGGGACTGACACACAACCCCCGCCACCGACAACGCGGCGGACGTCGTCTGGCAGAGCAAACTTTGCATGAGTTTTTGAACTTCAGAGCGCAAGAATACCGGGGAGGCATTTCCTCGCCGCTGTCATCGCCGACCGCTTGTTCGCGCTTGTCGGCTTACTTGGCGTGGGGCTGCATCAGCCTGCGAGAGGTGGTGCAAAGCACACGCGCAACACTGGACCGGTTGCCGCCGACCGCACAACGGCACCGCGCTGGCCTGATCGGTTTTGTGAGCCGTTTGTATTGGCATTGCCACTTCATCCAGAAGCTCGAGTCAGAACCAGAAATCGAGTGGTGCAACATGCACCGCGGATACGACGGCCTGCGTGAAAACGACTGGAACCCCGAACACTTTAGGGCCTTGACGTCGGGCAGAACCGGTTGGCCCATGGTGGATGCCTGCGTGGTGATGCTGCGCGAAACGGGCTGGCTCAACTTTCGCATGCGGGCCATGTTGGTGTCGGTGGCTGCATACCCCCTTTGGCTCGATTGGCGCCCTGTCGGACAGTGGCTGGCAACGCAATTTTTAGACTATGAACCGGGCATCCATTGGAGCCAATTGCAAATGCAATCGGGCACCACCGGCATCAACACCACGCGGGTTTACAACCCGATCAAGCAAGCCAAAGACCACGACCCCAAGGGCATTTTTGTGCGCCGCTGGTTGCCCCACATGCGGCGTGTGCCCGACGCTTGGTTGTTTGAACCGTGGCGCATGCCCCCAGAGGTGCAGTTGCAATGTGGCCTGCGCGTTGGCGCTGGTGATGACGCTGACATTCCAGAGCCCCTGGTGGATTTGGCTGAAGCCACTCGAAACGCAAAAGCGGCGCTGCATGCCCGCAGAGCCGAGCCCGAAGTGAAGGCTGCGAAAAAAACGGTCATCGACAAACACGCATCGCGGCAAAAAACCCAGCGTCCTCAGCGCCATCCACGATCGCAACGCGCCCAACAACAAGATCGCGCCGCTTCACCCAACCCGCAATTGGGTTTTGATTTTTAACATGCACACGACTCTTTATTGGTTTCGCCATGATCTGCGCTTGCACGACGCACGCGCATTGCAACAGGCCGCGGCACACGCTCTGGCGCACCAGCAACCGCTGCTGCTGGTCTATGTGCACGATGTGGCACACGATGCCGAAACGACCTGGGGCTTTCGCCGCATGGGTCAACACCGCAGACGCTTTTTGGCCGAAACCTTGTGTGACCTGCAAGCTTCATTGCACGCCCTCGGGCAGCAGCTGGTCTTGCTCAAGGGCGACCCCGTTCAAGTGCTGCTGGACTGTGCTCAGCGGTTTTCAGCAGTCACGTTGTTTTGTGAGGACATTGCGGCGCCAGAAGAGCAAGCCCAAATTGCGGCCTTGAAGCCAGCCGGACTGCAGGTGCACCCTGTTTGGCAGTCGAGCTTGCTCGAGCCAGAAAATCTGCCATTTGAGGTGGCCGAGATGCCGCAGATTTTCACCACGTTTCGGCAAAAAATCGAAGCCGCGGGCGTGTGGCCCTTACCGCCTCTCGAACGGCTGAGTGCCCTGCCCCCGCCACCTGTACAGCCTTCATTGGGCCTCGGCCCCTGGCCTGCCCTCGCACCATCACCGCAGCATGTGTTGCACACCGACGCAACGATCTCGGGTCTTTCGGTGTCCGACAGCAGCCTTGACAACGACAACAACAACAGCCAAGCAGCACCCAGCGCCAGCGGTCGACCGGCTTCAGTCCACGTTGTGGGCGGAGAAAGTCGTGCCTTGGCGCATTTGTCTGAATACCTCACACCGCCATGGCCCGACCGCTACAAACAAACGCGTAATGCCCTGCAAGGCCACCACACCAGCAGCCATTGGTCTCCTTGGCTGGCGACCGGCGCTTTGTCTGTCCGCACCGTGTGGGCCGCCCTGCAACATTACGAACAAGCACACGGCAACAACGAGGGCACCTACTGGCTTTGGTTTGAATTGCTCTGGCGTGACAATTTCAGGTTTTTGCACTTACAACACGGCCGCCAACTGTATGCGGCGCGGGGCCTGTCACAGTGGCCTCGTCCCTCGCACTTTCCGAAAGACTTTCAGCGCTGGTGCGATGGCAATACAGGCGAGCCCATTGTCGATGCGGGCATGCGCGAGTTGGCTGCCACCGGCTTCACCAGCAACCGCATGCGCCAGATCGTGGCCAGCTATTTGGTGCACGATCTGGCATGTGATTGGCGGGCCGGTGCGGCTTGGTTCGAGTCGCAATTGGTGGACTTTGATGTCTACAGCAACCAAGGCAACTGGCTCTATGTCAGCGGCCGCGGCACAGACCCCCGCCAAGGGCGGCGTTTTAATCCGGCCAAGCAAACCCAAGACCACGACCCGCAAGGCCGCTACCGTCAAGTTTGGCTGGGCCGATAATCGGTGCCCATGAATGGAATTCAATCTTGGGGAGACACCCTGCGCTTGCTGGTCGAGTTGTCGGCCACCGCGGCCTTTGCCTTGTCAGGCTTGATGGAGGCCGCACGCAAAAAACTCGATGCCGTCGGCGTGTGTGTGGTGGCATTTTTGGCCGCTTTTGGCGGCGGCACCTTGCGCGACTTGTTGCTCGACCAACGGCCTTTTTTCTGGGTGCAACACACCGACATGCTCTGGGCCGTCTTGGCGCTGTGTGTGTGCGCCATGCTGTTCATGCGCCAGCGCCACTTTGAGGTCACCGAAAAAGCCATCCTCTGGCCTGACGCTTTGGGTCTGGGTTTGTTTACCGCCACCGGCGTTCACCATGCCCTGCAAGCCCAGATGCCCCCAGTGGTGGCGGTGCTCATGGGTTTGATCACCGGCGTCTTTGGTGGCGTGTTGCGCGACATGGTCTGCAACGAAATTCCCAAGGCCTTCAAAGACCACCGCCCCTATGCCGTTTGCGCCTTTGCCGGTGCTTGGATCTATGTGGGCCTGTGGTCAATCGATGCGCCGGGTTGGTTGGCGCTGACGGGCTGCTTGTGCGTGACCGTTGGTTTGCGGGCTTTGGCTTTGTGGCGCAACTGGCAACTGCCCGCTTGGCAGACCTGAAGCTTCTTTCTCATCCAACCCTCCGCCTCCCATCCTGAACCGCCGATCGATTCGCCCTTCTCCTCAAAATCCCTAACCCTCGGCACTCTTGCTTGTGACTTCCAACCATCCGCCCAACACCAGTGCCTCACTTTGGGGAGGCGTGTTCTTTTCTTTGGCGGCCGGCATGACGTGGGGCTTGGTTTTTGTGGGGCCTCTGCTGTTGCCCGAATACCCTGCGGCGCTCCACACATTTGGTCGCTATTTGGCTTTTGGCCTGATTGCTTTGCCACTGGCCTACATGGACCGCCAAGAGATTCGCAACTTGACCCGCGCCGACTGGTGGACCGCGCTCAAACTGGCCGCCATTGGCAATGTGCTGTATTACTTGTTTTTAGCCAGTGCCATTCAAAGAGCCGGTGGCGCTCTGCCCACCATGATCATTGGTACGCTGCCCGTGGTCATTGCAGTCTCGGCCAATTTGCTGAGCCACCAGCGCGATGGCCGATTTCCATGGCGCCAACTGTTGCCCCCGCTGGTGCTGATTTTGCTGGGCATCGGCTGCGTCAACCATGTCGAATGGCAAGCCCTGCTGCAACGCACCACAACCGGCCAAGCCAAAGCCAGCGACCTCAGCGCCGAAACGTCGCGCTACAT
>JBJOIR010000007.1:0-55599 GCA_046047055.1 Pseudomonadota bacterium
GTTGGCTCAAGTCGGGTGGAACTTCAAGGGTCGGGGCCTTGGCCGCGCTTTTGTAGTCAATCTTGTCTTCTTCAAGAACCGTACAAGCACTCAGCATGAGTGCCAAAGCAGCCACAACGGCAGTGCGCTGAACGGTCTGACGAGGGGTAGAGCGAGAGGACAATTTCACAGGCAATCCTTTGGAGGTATTCAAATCAGGCCGCTGGCTTTGAGCGCGGCTTTGACCACGGGCTGCTGAGATTCAGACAGTTCGGTCATGGGCAAACGCAAAGTCGGACCGCACAAGCCCATTTGGTTCATGGCCCACTTCACAGGAATGGGGTTGGCTTCGACAAACAAATTCTTGTGCATCGGCATCAACAAAAACTGGATGCGCATGGCTTCTTGAATGTCGCCTCGCAGAGCCGCCATGCACAGTTCATGCATCAGGCGCGGGGCCACGTTGGCCGTGACGCTCACGTTGCCTGCGCCACCGCACAGCATGAGGGCGACAGCGGTTGGGTCGTCGCCAGAGTAAACGGCAAACGACTTGGGCAAATCGCGAATCAGCCATTGCGTACGTTCGATGTTGCCGGTGGCTTCTTTGATGCCCACAATGCCGGGCACTTGGGCCAAGCGAAGCACGGTGTCGTGCTGCAAATCGGCCACTGACCGTCCAGGCACGTTGTACAAAATCACAGGCAAGTCGGGTGTGGCTTCGGCAATGGCGCGGAAGTGACGGTACTGGCCCTCTTGGGTGGGCTTGTTGTAGTAAGGCACCACCTGCAACTGGCAGTCTGCCCCCACTTTTTTAGCAAATTTAGCCAGCTCGATGGCTTCTGCCGTGGAGTTGGCACCGCAACCGGCCATGATCGGCACGCGGCCTGCAGCCTGTTCGACCGAGACGCGAATGATCTCGCAATGCTCGTCCACGGTGACCGTGGGTGATTCACCTGTTGTGCCCACCACGCCAATGCAATCGGTACCTTCCGCCACATGCCAGTCGATCAGTTTTCGCAAGGTGGGGTAATCCACTTTGCCGTCTTCGAGCATGGGGGTGATCAAGGCAGGAATGCTGCCTCGGATGGGGCGAAATTCGGTGGTCATGTCAGGCGTTTCTGAACAGAAAAAACCCATTCTAACGACTGCAAGCCCGGTTGACCGGGTGGGCATCGCGTCAATGTCACACGATGTGACCAGAAAGTTCGCAAGCGCTGTCAGTTCGCAGACAAAGGAAATCGCAAGGGCGTTGCACTGGCCACCGGTTTGACGGCAACGATGCGTTGCACAAAACGTTCCGGCGCGCTTTCAAACCCGTCTTCGTAGGCGATGGTGCGCAGGCCTTGGGTGGCTTGCAGCAACTCGCCTGGTTGCAGCAAAAAGTCAGGCCTTGACGGCTTGCCCACGCTTTCGTTGCCCGCTGCAAATGTTTCATAAATGAGCAGCCCACCGGGGGCCACCGACTGCAACAAGGTGGGCCACAAGGGGCGCCAGAGGTAGTGGGTGACCACCACGCAGTCGAAGCTTTGGCCAGCGAAAGGCCATGGCCCGTTTTCAATGTCTGCACAGGTGACCGTGCCATAGGCTTGGGCCAACGCCACAGCCTCGGGATGACGGTCAACCCCTTGCACGGTGTGCCCTTGTGCAGCCAGCCATCGCATGTGTCGGCCAGCGCCACACGCCACATCGAGCACCCGACTGGGTTGGGGAATCAAATGCGCCCAGCGTTGCAGCCAAGCGGAGGGGTTTTCGGTGCCATGCATGGGGTTCAACTCAGTCAGAAACAAGCCCACAACTGCTCTGCCAGCATGACGGCCACTTCGGGTTTGGCATAGAGCCAAAAAGTCAGCCCCAGCGCAGCCGTGACGGCTAACAAAATGGTGGTCTTGGCGGTCATGCGGCTTTGGGGGACAGGCGTTGAATAGGACTTTCTTTGACCGGCAAATTCACCAAGGCAGCAAAGATGCCCAAGGCGATGGCCAGGTACCAAACAATGTCATAACTGCCGGTTTTGTCATACAAATAGCCGCCCAGCCACACGCCCATGAACGAACCGATTTGGTGGCTAAAAAAGATGAAGCCGCTCAACATGGACAAGTGCGAAATGCCAAAGATTTGGGCCACCGCCGCGTTGGTGGGCGGCACGGTGGACAACCACAGCAAGCCCATCACGGACGAGAAGATGTAAACACTGGTGGGCGACAGAGGCGCCAGCAAAAACAAGACGATGGCCACAGACCGAGCGGCATAAATAAATGCCAAGATCTTTTTCTTGGCCATTTTTTGACCCAAGGTGCCGGCAATGTAGGTGCCAAACACATTGAACAAGCCAATCAGTGCCAATGCATAGCTGGCCACTTGGGCAGGCAGACCATGGTCTTTGAGGTAACTGGGCATGTGCACCCCAATGAACACCACCTGAAAACCGCACACAAAATAACCCGCCATCAGCAGTTGAAAGCTGGGGTATTGAAAGGCTTCTTTCAGGGCTTGGGCGATGGTTTGGTCGCGTGGGGCTTGGCCGGGGGTGTTCAAAGCCGGTTCGCGCAGACCCCAGGCCAGAGGAATGATCAAGAGTGTGGCCGCTGCCAAAAACAGCAAGGCTTCTTGCCAGCCAAAGTGCGTGATCAGCATGCCCTCGATGGGGACCATCAAAAACTGGCCAAAACTGCCTGCTGCAGCGGCAACGCCCATGGCCCAAGAGCGTCGTTCTGCGGGAACGTTGCGGCCAATCACGCCATAAATCACGGCGTAGGTGGTGCCCGCTTGCGCCGTGCCGATGATGACCCCGGCAAACAAGGCAAAAACCCAAGGGTCAGTGGCCCAAGCCATGCCCAGCAGGCCCACCCCATAGACCAGAGCGCCCAGCGCAATGACCCTGAAGGCCCCAAACCGGTCGGCCACCATGCCGGCAAAAATGCCCATGAAACCCCAGGACAGGTTTTGCACGGCCATGGCAAAGCCAAATTCTTGGCGGCCCCAACCTTGGGCTTGGGTCAAGGGTTGCAGCCAGAGACCAAAACCGTGCCGAATGCCCATGGACAAGGTCACGATCGCAGCACCGCAGACCAGCACTTGAAAGAGAGAAAGGGGTTTGTGTTGCATGGCAGCACTTTAACCAATCTGTTCTTGCCGCGCGGTCACCCAAATGCCTCGGCACAGCCCAGCTGACCTTCAAACCACTGTTTTTGTATCCAGTGACTGGCCGCAAATCCCACTACAATCCGCCACCATGGCCACCCAATCTACTGTCAAAACATCCAACGAGTACTCCGAAGGCTCCATCCGCGTCTTGAAGGGCCTGGAGCCTGTCAAGCAACGCCCGGGCATGTACACCCGCACCGACAACCCCCTGCACATCATTCAAGAAGTGCTGGACAACGCCGCCGACGAGGCGTTGGCGGGGTACGGTAAAAAAATCAAAGTTACCTTGCACGCCGACGGCTCGGTCAGCATCGAAGACGACGGACGGGGCATTCCGTTTGGCTTGCACCCAGAAGAAAACGCCCCCGTGATCGAGTTGGTCTTTACACGGCTGCACGCCGGTGGCAAGTTCGACAAGGGCAAAGGCGGGGCATACAGTTTTTCGGGCGGCTTGCACGGGGTCGGGGTCAGTGTGACCAATGCCTTGTCCAAGCGCCTTGAGGCCACCAGTTACCGTGAAGGCAAAGTGGCCACGCTGGTGTTCTCGGGTGGTGATGTGACCGAGCCACTGGTGGCCCGCACTGCAGGCGAGGGTGACCGCAAGCAGGGCACCACCGTGCGGGCTTGGCCCGATGCCAAATACTTTGAGTCGAGCGCCCTGCCCATGCACGAGCTGACGCACCTGCTGCGCAGCAAAGCCGTGCTGATGCCGGGGGTGACGGTGACTTTGGTGAACGAAAAAACCAAAGAAACGCAGCAGTGGCAATACAAAGCCGGATTGCGCGATTACCTCACGCAAACCCTGACGGGCGATCCCGTGATTCCTTTGTTTGAAGGTGAAGGTTTTGCCGACGCCAACCACGACAGTTTTGCCGAAGGCGAGGGGGCCTCGTGGGCTGTGGCGTTCACCGAAGACGGTGCGCCGGTGCGCGAAAGTTATGTCAACCTGATCCCCACCAGTGCAGGCGGCACCCACGACAGCGGTTTGCGCGACGGTTTGTTCACCGCCGTCAAAAGCTTCATTGAGCTGCATGGCCTTTTGCCCAAGGGCGTGAAGTTGATGCCCGAAGACGTGTTTGCCCGCGCCAGTTATGTCTTGTCGGCCAAAGTGCTCGACCCGCAGTTTCAGGGCCAGATCAAAGAACGCCTGAACTCGCGCGATGCCGTGCGTTTGGTCTCTAACTTTGTGCGCCCGGCCTTGGAGCTGTGGCTGAACGAGCACGTGGACTACGGCAAAAAACTGGCCGAGTTGGCCATTAAAGCTGCTCAGTCGCGCCAAAAGGCGGGCCAAAAAGTTGAAAAACGCAAGAGCTCTGGCGTGGCCGTGCTGCCCGGCAAGCTGACCGACTGCGAAAGCCGCGACATTGCCCACAACGAAGTGTTTTTGGTGGAGGGTGACTCGGCCGGTGGCAGCGCCAAAATGGGCCGCAACAAAGAAAGCCAGGCCATCTTGCCGTTGCGTGGCAAAGTCCTCAACACATGGGAAGTGGACCGCGACCGTCTGTTTGCGAACAACGAAATTCACGATATTTCGGTGGCCATTGGGGTGGATCCGCATGGCCCGAATGACTCGCCCGACATGAGCAATTTGCGCTACGGCAAGGTGTGTATCTTGTCGGATGCGGATGTGGATGGCTCACACATTCAGGTGTTGTTGCTGACCTTGTTTTTCCGCCACTTCCCCAAACTGATCGAGGCCGGCCACTTGTATGTGGCGCGTCCACCTTTGTTCCGGGTCGATGCACCTGCGCGCGGCAAAAAGCCCGCCTCCAAAGCCTATGCGCTGGACGAAGGTGAGCTGACCGCCATCATCGACAAGCTGCGCAAAGACGGCGTGAAAGAAGGCGGCTGGAGCATCAGCCGATTCAAGGGCTTGGGCGAGATGAGCGCCGAACAGTTGTGGGACACCACGCTCAACCCCGACACGCGCCGTTTGTTGCCCATCGAATTGGGCCCCTTGGACAACGCCGGCACTGAAAACTTGATGATGCAGCTCATGGGCAAAGGCGAGGCCGCGGCCCGCCGCGAACTGATGGAACTGCACGGCGACAGCATCGAGATCGATGTCTGACCCGCACCGGAACTGAAACATGACCTTTGATTTGTTGACCCCCGAACCCACCGCAGCCCCTGAGGGCGACCACCTGGGCGCCTACGCACAGCGCGCTTACCTTGAATACGCCTTGTCGGTGGTCAAGGGGCGTGCCTTGCCCGATGTGTGCGATGGCCAAAAGCCGGTGCAGCGCCGCATTTTGTATTCGATGGACCGCATGGGTTTGTCTTACAGCGGCCCCAACAACAACACCGCCGCCAAGCCCGTGAAGAGTGCCCGTGTGGTGGGCGATGTGTTGGGCCGGTATCACCCGCACGGCGATACCGCCGCTTATGACGCACTGGTGCGCATGGCGCAAGACTTTTCGCAGCGCTACCCCCTGATAGATGGCCAAGGCAACTTTGGCAGCCGAGACGGCGACGGCGCAGCTGCCATGCGTTACACCGAAGCCCGTTTGTCGCGCATCACCAGCTTGTTGCTCGATGAAATTGACATGGGCACGGTGGACTTTATTCCCAACTACGATGGCTCGACCGAAGAGCCTCGCCAGCTGCCCGCGCGCTTGCCTTTCAGCTTGCTCAACGGCGCCAGCGGCATTGCCGTGGGCTTGGCCACCGAAATTCCGAGCCACAACCTGCGTGAGGTGGCGGACGCCTGCGTGGCCTTGATCCGCAATGACAAACTGACCGATGGCGAGTTGATGGCCATCATCCCGGGGCCAGACTATCCCGGTGGCGGCCAAATCATCAGCCCGGCCAGCGACATTGCCGATGCTTACCGCACAGGACGCGGCAGCTTGAAGGTGCGCGCACGCTGGAAGATCGAAGAGTTGGCGCGTGGCCAATGGCAATTGGTGGTGACCGAGTTGCCGCAAGGGGTCAGCTCGCAGCGCGTGCTCGAAGAAATTGAAGAGCTCACCAACCCCAAAGTCAAGGCCGGCAAAAAAGCCCTCAGCTCCGACCAATTGCAGCTCAAAGCCAGCATGCTGGCGGTGCTGGATGTGGTGCGCGATGAGTCGAGCAAAGACGCTGCCGTGCGCTTGGTGTTTGAGCCCAAGACCAGCCGCATTGAACAGCAAGAGTTGATCACGGCCTTGTTGGCGCACACCAGTTTGGAGACCTCGGCGCCCATCAACATGACCTCGGTCGGCATCGATGGCAAGCCGGTGCAGAAGTCGCTGCGCCAAATGTTGGTGGAGTGGATCAGCTTCCGCCAGACCACCATCACCCGACGCAGCCAGCACCGCCTGAACAAGGTGCTGGACCGCATTCATATCTTGGAAGGCCGGCAGTTGGTGTTGCTCAACATCGACGAAGTGATTCGCATCATTCGTCACAGCGACGAACCCAAGCCCGCCTTGATCGAGGCCTTCAAACTCAGCGACCGACAGGCCGAAGACATTCTTGAAATTCGCTTGCGCCAATTGGCCCGCCTGGAGGCCATCAAGATCGAACAAGAGTTGAGCGAGTTGCGTGAAGAGCAGGGCAAGTTGGAAGAAATCTTGGGCAGCCCCGCGGCCTTGCGCCGCTTGATGATCAAAGAGATCGAAGCCGACGCCAAGACCTTCGCTGACCCCCGCCGTACTTTGATTCAAGAAGAGAAAAAAGCGGTGGCCGAAGTCAAGGTGGTGGACGAGCCCGTGACGGTGGTGGTCTCAGAAAAAGGTTGGGTGCGTGCCCGCACTGGGCATGGCCACGACGCCACCAGCTTCGCCTTCAAGGCGGGTGATGGTTTGTATGGCACCTTCGAGTGCCGCACGGTCGACACCTTGCTGATCTTTGGCAGCAATGGCCGCATTTACAGCGTGGCAGTGGCCACCTTGCCCGGCGCGCGTGGCGATGGTCAGCCCGTGACCACTTTGATTGAGCTGGAGCCCACCACCCAAATCGCGCATTATTTTGCGGGGCCGACCCATGCCACGTTGCTCTTGAGTGGCTCAGGCGGTTACGGCTTTTTGGCCTCGGTCGAAAACATGGTGTCGCGGAACAAAGCTGGCAAGGCCTTCATCAGCTTGGGCGATGGCGAGACGGTTTGCGCACCCAGCCACGTGAGTGGCTCCAGTGCCACGGTGCCTGCCGACAAGCAGCCCATGCCAACGGCCACCAGCGTTTGTTGCGCCAGCACGGGCGGCCGTGTGCTGACGTTTGACATCGGTGAACTCAAGACCATGGAAAAAGGCGGTCGGGGCTTGATGCTCATCGACCTGGAGGCAAAAGACAGCTTGGCTGGCGCAGCGGCCTACACCCGCAGTGTGAAGATCGAAGGCGTGGGTCGTGGCGGCAAAGAGCGCGACGAAACGCTTGAAATTCGAAGCCTGAACAACGCCAAAGCGGCACGCGCGAAAAAAGGCCGCGTGGCCGACTTGGGCTTCAAGCCCCACCGCGTGTTGCGCGGCGAATAATAAAACGGGGCCTCGGCCCCGTTTTTTATGGCGGTGTCGCGTGCTTTTGTTTCAGCCCTGTGCGCCCATCAGGTAATCCACCTTGCCCACATCCACGCCGTTGTGGCGCAAGATGGTGTAGGCCGTGGTGATGTGGAAGTACATGTTCGGCAGCATCCAGCCGGTCAGGTAATCCTGCCCTTTGAGGGTGCGGGTTTTGCCGGGGCCTGCTGGGAAAGTGATTTCTTTGCTCTCGGTGCCATCGAGCGCGGAGGCCGGCACGGTTGCCAAAAAAGCCAAAGTTTTTTGAATGCGTTCTTGCAACTGGGCCAAGGTGGTTTCGCTGTCGTCAAACTTGGGCGCTTCAAGGCCTGAGAGTCGCGCCACGCCGTTTTTGACAGCGTCGCAGGCAATCAGCACTTGCCGGGTGAACGGAAACATGTCCGGTGCAAGGCGGTAAGTGGTGAGCGCGGCAGGGTCGATTTTTTTGGCTTCGACAAACTGCTCGGCTTTGCTCAAGATGTGGCTCAAGTTGGTCAGCATGCGGGTGCACACGGGCAAGCTGGCGCTGGACATGGAAAGGCTCATGGGTTCACTCCGGTGGGGTTGTGGGGGGTCAGCCGATTTCTGCAATCAACTCGATCTCAACGCATGCGCCCATGGGGATTTGGGCCACACCAAATGCGCTGCGTGCATGGGCGCCGGCTTGTGCGCCGAACACTTGGCCGAGCAATTCGCTGCAGCCGTTGGTCACCAAGTGTTGCTCGGTGAAGTCGCCGGTGGAGTTCACCAAGCTCATCACTTTGACGATGCGTTTGACTTTGTTCAAGTCGCCCACGGCGGCGTGCAGTGTGCCCATCAGGTCAATGGCCACCGCGCGAGCGGCTTGCTGGCCTTCGGCTGTGGCCATGTTTTTGCCCAATTGACCGGCCCAAACTTGGCCGTCTTTTTTGGCGATGTGGCCCGACAGAAAAACCAAATTGCCCGTTTGCACAAAAGGCACGTAGGCGGCGGCTGGCGTTGCCACTGGGGGCAGGGCGATGTTCAAAGATTTCAGGGTGTCGTAAACGCTCATGGGCTTGATTCCGATTGAAATGGGTGGTGTTCACGCGGGTGCTTGAACGGTCAAAGTGCGATTGTCGCTGAAGCACCGACCGAGGTTTTCAGTCGGCCATTGGGGCCACCGTCACGGCCACTTCGAGGGTGTGCGAGCCGCCGCCTTGCAGCACCCCACGCAAGGGCGAAACATCGGCAAAGTCGCGGCCAACGGCGAGTCGCACATAGTCTTGCCCTGGACTGGCCAGACCCGCGCGGTCGTTGGTGGGGTCCAAGTCGAGCCAGCCTTGGCAAGCGTGGCTGGCCAACTCAGGCACATACAGCGAGGCCCATGCATGCGAGGCATCGCTGCCCACCAGTCGTGCTTGCCCTGGTGGCGGGTGCGTCAGCAGGTAACCGCTCACATAACGCGCGGGCAAACCCAGCGAGCGCAAGCAGGCCAGCATGATGTGGGCAAAGTCTTGGCAAACGCCCCGTTTTTCTTGCAAAGCCTCGAGTGCCGGCGTGTTGATGTCGGTGCTTTTGGATTCGTAGCGAAAATCGCGGTGCATTCGCGCAGTCAACTCAAGTGCGGCTTGCGCCAGCGGCCGACCGGGCGTGAAACTGGGCTGTGCGTATGCCAAAAAAGCCGCATGCACCGGCGCATGGTGCGAGCCAAACACAAAGCCGCTTTGCACATCGCCCGCTTGGCCACCGCGGTATCTGAAGTGCTCGCGCACCGATTCCCAGCTTTGACCGATGCGGTTGAAGTCGTCGTTGTCGGGCAGGGCGTTGGTGGTGATTTCGCTGTAAGCGCGCACCAGCAGACCGTCATGCGGATGGGTCAGGGCCCAATAGGCCCGGTGGTTCAAATAGGCATCGATGTTGTGCTGAACCACCGCCTCGGGGTCGATGTGCATCCTGTGGCAGATGACCTGCTGGCACGGTGTGTTGGACGGTTGCAGGTGCGCCACGTGTTGCGCGGTTTGCACCTGTGGGCTGTAGCGGTAGCGGGTTTCGTGTGTGATGGCCAAGCGCATGGGGGGTGCCGATCTCAAGCGCCCACGCTGTAGCGGGCTTCGCCGCTGTGCGTGAAAAACAAGCCACACAATTGGTCGGACACTTCGCGGGCGGCCACTTGGCATTCGGCCAAAGTGGCATGCAAGGGCAGTGGCACCTCGGTTTTCACCGGGTGGCTACTTGCCGTGAAGCTCAGGGGCCAAAGTGTGTCGGGGGCCAACAGGGTGAGTTGTGGCACACGCTCGGCCAAGGGCAAGGTGACGCCATCGGCCAGCTCGCCCATGCGGCGCAAGCGTGAACGCAGGGTGTGAGCCACCCAACCCAAAGAGCGGGGGTTGTCGCTGTGCGTGACCAGCAAATCCACCAAGGCTTGTGGGGTGCGGCTTTGTTGGTACTGGGCATGAAAACTGATGGTGCTGTCAAACAAATCTAGGACCGCATCAAAACCCGCTTGCTCGCCCATCAAACCCAGTTGCACGGCTTCGCTCAAGGCGTCTGACAAAAATGCCAGGCGTTCGATGTGTCGGCCAATCGAGAGCAAACGCCAGCCATCGTCACGGCTCATGCGGTCGGTTTGCGCGCCGGTCAAAGCGGCCAACATTTGGCTGGTGTCGGCCAACAAGCGTTGCACGGTCACCGTGTCGGGCAGGGTCTCGGACGATGGGTTGGCGCTATTCCCACTGCCTGTGCCATTGCCTGAACCCGTGCCGGGACTGACGTTGGCGGAGTTGAAAAACCGGGCTTCGGTTTGCTCAAGCAAGCGCCAATGTTCGGGCGACAAGCGCTCGCGCACCGAGGCTGCAGCCAAACGCACCGCACGCAAATTGAAGCCCACGCTGGTGGCCAGTTCTTTGTCCCACAAGCCGGCGATCAAAGCGCGCTCAAACACGCGGTGAGCTTGGGTGGCGCTGGGCACACCCGGACGAACCAGGCCGTGGCGTGTCGCCATGCGGGTGATGAAGTTCAGCAAATGGGCTTGGTTTTGGTTTTCGCTGCCCAGAATTTCAAGACTCAAACGCACCAGCCGCAAAGTGTTCTCGGTACGCTCGGTGTAGCGGCCCATCCAGAACAAATTTTCAGCGGCGCGGCTGGTGACCAAGCGTTGGCGCTGAGCCGCGGCATCACTGACCACGGCGCTCTGGCTCTGGCTCTGGCTCTGGCTTTGGCTTTGGCTTTGGCTTTGTTGCTGCTTAGGCGCTTCTGCCTGCACCCACACATCGGCGCTGCTGCCCCCGCGCTGCATAGAGGCAATGCCCTCTTGCGTGCCCAGCCGGGCCAGACCGCCGGGCAGCACTTTCCAGCCCGCGTGTGCATCGGCCACGGCAAACACCCGCAGCACCACGGGTCGCGATTGGATGCTGGACTGCCCATCGGCATCGGTGTGCCAAGTCGGTTGGTGCGACAGGGGCAACCAAGACTGCAAGGTGTGGGCATCGGGGTCAAGCTGAATGCGTTGTGCCCATTCGACTTGCTGCTGCGGCGACAAGGTGTGGCCCAACACTGGCTCAAAACTTTGGCGGTCGGTGTTGTAGGGGTAGGTCGGCTTGATCACGCACTGGTGCATGCGCGGCAACACGTCTTGCAGGGCCGCAGCTTCTCCGCACCACCAACTCGGAATGGCCGGCAACTGCAGTGCTTCGCCCAACAGGTCGCGGGCCAATGCCGGCATGAAGCCCAGCAATGCGTTGGACTCTAAAAAGCCCGAGCCCGGCGTGTTGGCCACCAGCACATGGCCGCTGCGCACCGCTTGCAACAAACCGGGCACACCTAAGGTGGAGTCGGCGCGCATTTCTAACGGGTCTAACCAGTCATCGTCCACACGTTTGAGCAAGCCGTGCACCGGTTGCAAGCCTTGCAGGGTTTTTAAATACAGCTTTTCGTCACGCACCGTGAGATCGTTGCCCTGCACCAAGCTCAGGCCCAAATAGCGCGCCAGATAAGCGTGCTCAAAATAGGTTTCGTTGTACGGGCCAGGCGTCAACAGCGCGATGTGGGCCGATGCGCCGGCCGGACTGCGGGCCTTCAAGCCGTCGATCAGGGTGCGGTAGGTTTCGGCCAACCGCTGCACCGGGTAGGCTTCAAAGGCTTGTGGAAATTGGCGCGAAACAATTTGGCGGTTTTCGAGCAAATAACCCAAACCCGATGGGGCTTGGGTGCGCTGGGACAACAGCCACCAACAACCATCGGGACCACGCGCCAAGTCAAAAGCAGCCAACGACAAATAGCGCCCACCTACGGGTGCCACGCCACGCATGGCGGGCAAATAGGCCGGGTGACCTTGCACCAAGGCGGCGGGCAACAAGCCATTGAGCACCAAATTTTGCGGACCATAGGCATCGGTCATGATGCGTTCCAGCAGGTGCATGCGCTGCAAAACACCGGCCGAAATCTGTTGCCAATCGGTTGAATCCAACATCAATGGAAAAAGATCGAGCGACCAAGGGCGCTGAGGCTGGTCGGCGGCGGCATACACGTTGTAGGTAATGCCGTTGTCGCGAACTTGCCGTTGCAAGTTGGCCATGCGCGCATTCAGGTCCGACTGACCATGGCTGCTGGGGTTGTCCAGCGGGGCCAGGAAGGTTTGCCAAGACCGACCGATCGCATCGGCTGCGGCCGATGCGTTGCCCCTCAATTCGTCCCAATGGCCCGCCGGCGCGCGCACGTGCTGCAGCGACAGCCACTTCATGGCGTGTGCGGGCGGCTGGCGTGCAGCGTGGCGTTGGGGCCCAAAGAAGTCAAATGCTGGATGGCCCCGGGCGTATGGCCCATGCGGAAGAAGCGAGACAGTCTGCGGCTTTCGGCCTCGTAGGCGTTCACCGGAAAACTGTCGTAATTGCGCCCGCCCGGGTGCACCACATGGTATTGGCCACCGCCTAAAGAGCGCTTCATCCAGGTGTCCACCAAGTCCACCGTCAGGGGGGCGTGGGTGCCAATGCTGGGGTGCAGCGATGACGGCGGGTTCCAAGCTTTGTAGCGCACGCTGGCCACGTACTCACCCACCACACCGGTGGGCTGCAAGGGCAGCGCATGGCCGTTCACGCTCACGCAATGGCGGCTTGCGTTCATGCCACTCACATGCACTTCGATGCGCTCCAACGACGAGTCGACATAGCGAGCGGTGCCACCGGCGGAGCTTTCTTCGCCCATCACGTGCCATGGTTCCAGTGCGTTGCGCAGGGTCATCACCGCGCCATCAACCGTGATTTGTCCGACCATCGGAAAACGAAACTCAAAATGGGGCGCAAACCAACTCGGGTCGAAATGAAAGCCCGCATCGCCCAGCTCGGTCAGCACGTCGTCAAAGTCTTTTTGAATCCAGTGCGGCAACATGAACCGGTCGTGCAGCTCGGTGCCCCAACGGGTCACGGGCGCCACATAGGGCTCGTCCCAAAAACGGGTCACCAGTGCGCGCAGCAGCAGTTGTTGCACGATGCTCATGCGGGCATGCGGCGGCATCTCAAACGCCCGCAACTCCAACAAGCCGAGTCGGCCTGTGCTGCTGTCGGGTGAGTAAAGTTTGTCAATGCAAAACTCGCTGCGGTGGGTGTTGCCCGTGACATCGACCAAGATGTTGCGCAAGGTGCGGTCAACCAGCCACGGGGGCATATCGGCGCCAAATTTTTTGCGGTTTTGCACGATCTCGCGCAAGGCGATTTCGAGTTCATAGACTTGGTCGTTGCGGGCTTCGTCTACGCGCGGGGCTTGGCTGGTGGGGCCAATGAACATGCCGCTGAACAAATAGCTCAGGCTGGGGTGGTTGTGCCAATACAAAACCAAGCTGGCCAACAGTTCAGGACGACGCAAAAACGGGCTGTCTGCTGCGGTAGCGCCACCCATCACCATGTGGTTGCCACCGCCCGTGCCGGTGTGGCGGCCATCGGTCATGAACTTTTCGGCAGACAGGCGCGTCTCAAAGGCCGCTTGGTACAAAAACTCGGTGTGCTCGACCAACTCGCGCCAGTTGTGCGCTGGGTGAATGTTGACCTCAATAACGCCCGGATCGGGCGTGACTTGCAAGAGCTTGAGGCGCGGATCGCGCGGCGGTGGATAACCTTCCAACACCACCTTCATGGCCAAGCTTTTCGCAGTGGCTTCGACCGCGCTGACCAAGGCCAAGTAGTCCTCGAGGTGCGCAAGGGGGGGCATGAAAACATACAGCACGCCCGACTGGCGGCCTTGCTTTTGCGCATCGGCTTCGACCTTGGCGCCATTGGCGCGGCACGGGTTACGCACCTCCACACACAAGGCCGTGCGCACCACCGAGGGGTCTGACACAAATTTGTCTGCCGGTGCGTGAGTCGACGCAGTGGGTTTCGAGGCAAGCCCTTGCGCCATGCCCGCATGACTTTGTCGTGCTTGCAGTGTCAGCTGCGCGGCTCCTGGCAATGGGTTGCGGGGCGCAAACGGGTCTTGCTCCACCATGTGCCAGCGGTCGGTGGCCGAGGCCCAGGGCAAAGAATCTAGGGGCAGACGCCAACCCATGGGAGAGTCGCCGGGCATCAGGTACATGCGTTCATCGCGCAAAAACCAAGGCCCGGTTTGCCACGGGTGGCCCGCCTCGCCCGCTTGGCCTGGCGTGGCAGGTTGCAATGGCAACACATAGCCCACCACGTTGTCCAGCCCTTGGCTGAACACACGGCGCAGCCGAACCCGCTCCATTTCATCGTCCAGTTTGGCGTCAAAAGGGTCCACGTTGACGGGCAAACGGCGTTCGCGCCACAGGTAATACCAAGTGTCTTCAAAGCCCGGCAGCACGGTATCCCCGGACAGCCCCAGTTGCGCGGTCAAGGCTTGCATAAAGCGCTTCGCATCGGCGCTGGTGTAGTGGCTGGACACGCGCTCGTCAGCAAACACATCGGGGTCAAGCCAACAGGGTTGGCCATCGGTGCGCCAGTAAATGCTCAAGGCCCAGCGTGGCAATTGTTCGCCCGGGTACCACTTGCCTTGGCCAAAATGCAAAAAGCCACCGCGTCCATATTGTTGGCGCAGCTTGTGGACCAACTCGGTGGCCAAACCCCGCTTGGTGGGCCCCAAGGCATCGGTGTTCCATTCGGCGCCGTCTCGGTCTTGGGTAGAGACAAAGGTCGGCTCGCCGCCCATGGTCAGGCGCACATCTTGCGCCACCAATTGCGCGTCCACTTGCTCGCCCAGCGTCAACACATTGGCCCACTGCGCGTCGCTGTAGGGCTTGGTCACGCGAGGAGATTCGTGGATGCGCGTCACGCTCATCTCGTGGTGAAACTTCACCTCGGCTTTGTCCATCAGCCCTTCAATTGGCGCGGCTGCTGAGGGTTGTGGCGTGCAGGCCAATGGGATGTGGCCTTCTCCAGCCATCAAGCCAGAGGTGGGGTCGAGCCCGACCCAGCCTGCGCCGGGCAAATACACCTCGCACCACGCGTGCAGGTCGGTGAAGTCGACCTCGGTGCCGCCCGGGCCTTCGAGCGATTTGACATCGGGGGTCAGCTGAATCAAATAGCCCGAGACAAAACGCGCGGCGATGTTCATGTGGCGAAACAGTTGCACCAGCAGCCAAGCCGAATCGCGGCAGGAGCCGCTTTGAAGGCTCAAGGTTTCTTCGGGCGTTTGCACGCCGGGCTCCATGCGTATGGTGTAACGAATGTCTTGGTGCAGGCGTTGGTTGATTTGCACCAAAAAGTCGATCGTGTTCTGGCGCTTGCGGTCCAGACTGGCCAGGTATTTTTTAAAGAGCGGGGTTTTATCAATTTTGTCGAGGTAAGACTGCAGCTCTTCTTTGACGTTGTCGGCGTAGACAAAGGGCACTTGTTCGGCCGTGGGTTCCAAAAAGAAATCAAACGGGTTGAACACCGCCATTTCGGTGACCACGTCCACGGTGACTTTGAAGCGGGTGGTTTTTTTCGGAAACACCAAGCGGGCTTGGTAATTGGCGAAGGCGTCTTGCTGCCAGTTGATGAAATGCTCTGCGGGCTCGACCTTCAGGCTGTAAGAGAGGATGCGGCTGCGGCTGTGCGGTGCTGGGCGCAAGCGGATCACTTGGGGGCCGAGTTGGACGGGGCGGTCGTATTCGTAATGGGTAACGTGGTGCAGGGCAACGTGTATCGACATATTTCTTACTGCGCAACAGGGGCTGCACGCATGACAAATGCAGCTTGGGCGGTTACTACTAGCAAGACACGCGCCAGAAGAGTGCGAACAGAGAACACGAGATCGATTCATCGGCCAAAACAGGGAGGCTGTCATGCAACAGAGCTGCACACAGGGTGAGGGCAGGGCGCGCGCCTGTGCCTTGCAACATTGCCCATGAATTGGGCGCGTGGCATGGGCGTGGCGCTGTTGGCCTGGTGGCTCGGCGTGGCGCTGCAGTTGCAGCAAGCGGTGTTGTGGCCAAGTTGGCTGTATGGCGGCATCTTGGCTTGGGGGCTTTTCCCCTGTGTCTGGCCTTTTCTGGCCTCATGGCGACGGCTCAATGGCTTGAGAACTTTTCACATGCCGTCATCGGGCGCTCGGCGCATGGCGGTGCTGGGGTGGATGGGCATCACAGTGGCCTTTGCCATCACCGGCTTGCATGCTGGTTGGCGCTCGGCCGCCCTGGCCCCTGCTTTGGAAGGCCAAGATTTGGATGTGGTGGGCGTGGTGCAAGCCATGCCACAACAGCAAGATGTGGGTTGGCGATTTCGCTTTGAAGTGGAGCAAGCCTGGCTTGTGACCGGCGCGGGCCACAGCACGCCTGTCAATCTGGCCGACGCCTTGCCTTCGCAGGTGTACTTGGGTTGGTATGGCCAAGGCGGTGCATGGGACTTGGGCGGTGCCAATGCGGCCCTGCCCGAGCCCGTGCAAGCAGGCGAGCGCTGGCGTTTTCGGGTTCGCCTGAAGGCCCCGCACGGCCACTTGAATCCGCGCGGCTTTGACTATGAGTTGTGGTTGTGGGAGCAAGGCATTCGCGCCACCGGCTATGTGCGCTTGGGCGCGCAAGATCCGCCACCTGTGCGTTTGGCGGTCACTTGGCAACACCCGATTGAGGGCTGGCGTCAATCGGTGCGAGACCGCTTGCTCAGGCACCTCACCACGCCAGAGGCCGCAGGTGCCGAAGGCGCCTCTGAAGTGAAGCGTCGACTCGCGGGCGTGGTGGCGGCCTTGGTTGTCGGCGACCAAGCGGCCATAGACCGCAGCGATTGGGATGTGTTCAGGGCCACGGGCGTGGCGCACTTGATGAGCATTTCGGGCCTGCATGTCACGATGTTTGCATGGCTGTCCTCCCTGTTCGTGGCCTGGTGTTGGCGTCGATCGGCCTTGTGGGGATTTGCCGGCGCTTTGCACTGGCCGGCGGTGCACGTGGGCGCGGTGTTGGGCTGGTGCTTGGCGGCGTTTTATGCCCTGTTCAGTGGATGGGGCGTGCCCGCCCAGCGCACCCTGTGGATGCTTTTGGCGTTGGTGGTGCTGAAGATTTCCGCGCGCCAATGGCATGCCAGTCTGATCTGGTTGCTGGCCGGCGCGGTGGTGCTGTTGTTCGATCCCTGGGCATTGCTGCAACCGGGGTTTTGGTTGAGCTTTGTGGCGGTGGGTGTGCTGATGGCCACCGAACGCCCTGACTTGCCCAACCCACCCGCAGCATTTAAGTCACCGCTCCAAGTTGCAACCTCAATGGGCACTGAAAGGGGGGCTGAAAGAGGCACTGAATTGGTGCTTCAACCCTTTTGGCACCGAACGGGTGCGCTCGCACGCCCGGTTTTGGGATGGCTTGGTGGCTTGTCGGCCCTGCGTTTGTGGCGTGAGCAGGCCACCATCACCCTGGCTTTGGCGCCACTGACCTTGCTGTTTTTTGGTCAGGTGTCGCTGGTGGGTTTGCTGGCCAATGTGTTGGCCATTCCTTGGGTCACCTTGGTCGTGACGCCGCTGGCCATGTTGGGCGTGGTGTGGTCGGGCGCGTGGACAGCGGCCCTGTGGGCCTTGCAGCCCATGGCGTGGTTGCTTGGCGAAATGGCGGCTTGGCCCATGGCCAGTGTGTCCTTGCCGATGCCGCCATTGGGCTTGTCAGTTTTGGCGCTTTTGGGGGCGACAGCTTGGGTGTTGCCCTTGCCCCTGTCGTGGAAGCTGCTGTGCTTGCCCTTGTTGTGGCCGGTGTTGTTGTGGGAGCAACCCCGTCCTGCACCGGGCCATTTCGAGTTGTTGGCGGCCGATGTGGGGCAGGGCAACGCGGTGCTGGTGCGCACTGCCCAACACAGCCTGCTGTACGACGCGGGCCCCCGATATTCAGCCGAGAGCGATGCCGGACACCGGGTGCTGGTGCCCTTGTTGGCGCAAATGGGCGAGCAACTGGATGTGCTCATGCTCAGCCACCGCGACAGCGACCACACCGGAGGCGCCGCCGCCGTGCTGGCCATGCAGCCGCAAGCCGCGCTGTGGTCATCGCTCGAAGACGAACACCTGTTGCACACCCTGCAGCCAAACTGGACCCGTTGCCAAGCGGGCCAATCTTGGCTGTGGGACGGGGTATTGTTTGAGGTGCTGCACCCGCCTGTCACAGGCTCAGACCCAGGCTCAGACCCAGGCACTGCCGCCACCGCGGGCATGAAAAAAATCAAGCCCAATGCGGTCAGTTGCGTCTTGCGCATCAGCAGCAACGTCAATGACCGAGTCAATGGCCCGGGCGTGGTGGCCTTGCTGGCGGGCGATATCGAGGCCGCCCAAGAAGCAGCGCTGGTGCAGGCCGGCTTGAGCCCGGTGCATTGGTTGCTGGTGCCGCACCACGGCAGCAAGACATCCTCCACAGGGCCCTTTTTGCAGGCGCTGCAACCCCGGCTGGCTTTGGTGCAGGCTGGCTATCGCAACCGCTATGGTCATCCGGCGCCGCCGGTGCTTGCGCGTTACCGCGACCAAGGCATTCAACTGGTCGAATCCACCCGCTGTGGTGCCGCCACTTGGCAAAGCGCCGCCCCCGAAAAGGTGCGATGTGAGCGGGTGGAATCTTTGCGCTATTGGCACCATGCCTTGGCGCTGAAATGAAATGGGTATGCATCTTGCTATCCTGTGTTGAGGAGTAATGAGTCATGCGCCAATTCGATGAGATGTACAGCCGCCTGCCTGCCGCAGGCGATGCAGGAGAAGTCCGAGAGCATTACCTGGCGTACGCCCGCTGGTTGCAAGCGCAAGACAGCCAAGCCATGGCAGCACGGCGCGAAGAGGCCGAGATGATTTTTCGCCGCGTGGGCATCACCTTTGCGGTTTATGGTGACAAAGACGAAGACGGTTCTGGCACAGAGCGGCTGATTCCTTTTGACCTGATTCCCCGCGTCATTGCCGCCAAAGAGTGGAAAAGCATGGAAGCGGGCTTGGTGCAGCGCGTCACGGCCCTGAACCGCTTCATTCACGACGTTTACCACGACCAAGAAATTCTCAAGTCCGGCGTGGTGCCGCGTGAGCAAATTGAGCGCAACGCGCAATTTCGCCCCGAAATGGTCGGCGTGAAAGTGCCCAACCAAATTTATTCGCACATCAGTGGCATCGACATCGTGCGGGCCCCCGACGCACAAGGCAACGGCGAGTATTACGTGCTGGAAGACAACCTGCGTGTGCCCAGCGGCGTGAGCTACATGCTGGAAGACCGCAAGATGATGATGCGGCTTTTCCCCGAGTTGTTCAGCCAACACCGCGTGGCCCCCGTCGCGCATTACCCCGACTTGCTGCTCGAAACCCTGCGGGCCAGCAGTCCAGCCACCACCGCCGAGCCCACGGTGGTGGTGCTCACACCTGGCATGTACAACAGCGCTTATTTTGAGCACGCCTTTTTGGCGCAGCAAATGGGGGTGGAGTTGGTGGAAGGGCAAGACCTGTTTGTCAAAGACCGATTTGTCTACATGCGCACCACCCGCGGGCCTCAGCGCGTGGACGTGATTTACCGCCGTGTGGACGATGATTTTTTAGACCCGCAAGTTTTCCGCCCCACCTCCACACTGGGGTGTGCCGGCTTGATGGAAGCCTACAAGGCCGGCCACGTGGCCATTTGCAATGCGGTGGGCACGGGCGTGGCCGACGACAAGTCGATCTACCCCTATGTGCCCGACATGATCAAGTTTTATATGGGCGAAGAGCCCATCCTGAAAAACGTGCCCACCTTTCAGTGCCGCAAGCCCGACGACTTGAAATACACCTTGGCCAACCTGAAAGACCTGGTGGTCAAAGAGGTGCACGGAGCAGGGGGCTACGGCATGTTGGTGGGCCCGGCCTCAAGCCAAGCCGAGATTGAGAAATTCAGGGCCGCCTTGTTGGCCAACCCCGAAGGCTACATTGCGCAGCCCACACTCAGTTTGTCGAGTTGCCCCACTTTTGTGGACAGCGGCATTGCGCCGCGCCACATCGACCTGCGGCCGTTTGTGCTGAGTGGGCGCACGGTGCAAATGGTGCCCGGCGGCCTGACGCGCGTGGCACTCAAAGAAGGTTCTTTGGTGGTGAACAGCAGCCAAGGCGGCGGCACCAAAGACACCTGGATCTTGCAAGACTGAACCGGGAGAACACACATGCTTTCAAGAACCGCCGACCACCTGTTTTGGATGTCTCGCTACATGGAGCGGGCCGAAAACACCGCCCGCATGCTGAATGTGAGTTACGAGACCTCGCTCTTGCCCCAATCTGCGGCCGCTGTTGAGGCGGGTTGGGAAGGTATTTTGTCCATCAGCGAACTGCTGCCCGCTTACTTGGCGCAATACAAAAACATCAATCCCCGCGATGTCATGGCGTTCATGGTGAAAGACGCCCACAACCCGTCGTCCATTTTGTCGTGCTTGCGCGCGGCCCGCGAAAACGCCCGTGCCGTGCGAGGCACCTTGACCACCGAAGTGTGGGAAACGCAAAACCAGACCTGGCTTGAAGTCAATCGCATGCTCAAGAGTGGCGAGTTTGAGCGCGACCCGGGCCAGTTTTTTGAGTGGGTCAAGTTCCGCTCGCACCTCTCGCGCGGCGTGACGGTGGGCACCATGCTGATGGACGAGTCGCTTTATTTCATGCGCATGGGCACCTTTTTGGAGCGGGCTGACAACACCGCCCGCTTGGTCGATGTGAAGTTTCACGCCATGCAAAACGACTTTTTTGGCGCCCCCAACTACACCGGCGTCGAGGCCGAAGTCACGCAAGAATATGACTTCTACCACTGGAGCGCGATCTTGCGCAGCGTCAGCGGTTTTGAGGTCTACCGCAAGGTCTACCGCGATGTGATTCGCCCTGAGCGTGTGGCCGAGTTGCTGATCTTGCGCCCCGACATGCCGCGCTCGTTGCACGCCAGTTTGAACGAAGTGCTGTCTAACTTGAAGCTGGTGTCGCACGATCCCGCAAGCGACACCCTGCGACAAGCCGGTCGCTTGCGCGCAGAGCTGGCTTTTGGCCGCATTGATGAAATTTTGGCCACCGGCCTGCACGCGTACCTGACCCAGTTTTTGGAGCGGGTGAACCTGCTGGGCAGCCGCATCAGTCGCGAGTTTTTGTTGCCTCAGTCCGCCTGAGGCCCACAGGTTCAACCCGCCGTATTCAGTCCAGCTGGCTCAGTCCAGTCTGAGGACCACCGGGGTGTGGTCGCTGGGCCGTTCGTTTTTGCGTGGCGCGCGGTCAATCACGCAAGCTGTGGCGCGAGACTTCAGGGCCTCTGAAATCAAAATGTGGTCGATGCGCAGGCCCCGGTTGCGCCGAAATGCAAACTCGCGGTAATCCCACCAGCTGTAGCTTTTTTCGGGCTGCTCAAACAGCCTGAAACTGTCGGTCAGGCCCAAGCCAATCAAGGCCTGCAGCTGTTCGCGCTCGGCGACGGTGCAGTGGATGGTGTCTTTCAGTCCCACCGGGTCCCACATGTCCAGTTCGTCAAAGGTGATGTTGTAGTCACCCAGCAAAACCAAATGGGGGTGCTGCTGCATCTCGCTCTTGACCCACGCGCGCAATGCCTCGAGCCAGCGCATTTTGTAGACAAATTTGTCGCTGTCGGGCGCTTGGCCGTTGGGGAAATACCCGCAAATCACGCGCAGTTGCCCGCCCGCACCGTCAGGGTAAGTGGCGGCAATCACACGCGACAGCTCGTCCTCAAAGCCCGGAATGTTTTTCACCACCTCAGTGCCAGGCTGCACAGAAATCAGCGCCACGCCGTTGTAGGTTTTTTGACCAAACCACTGGGCTTGGTAACCCGCCTCGGTGAACGCCGCCAAGGGAAACTTGTCGTCACTCAGTTTGAGCTCTTGCAGGGCCAGCACATCCACGCCCCCTTCGGCTTTTTGTGCGGCCAACCAGTCCAGCACCTGCGGCAGGCGCACGGCCAGAGAGTTGACGTTCCAGGTGGCGATTTTCATGGTGAGGGTTTGAAGTGCGTTAAATGTGCAATGCCGCCAAGCCGCCCATGATCATGCCCACAGCGCCAGCACCGTACATCACGACCTCCAGCCACTTTTTGCGCGACAACAGGGCAATGGCGGCCATGGCAATGGCCACTTGCAGCACCGTGGTGGCTTGGGCCCAACGGTGGTGCATGTGAATTTGCACATCCGATTTGTTGTCCCAGGCTTGGGCTTCGGCCTCCAGCTTTTCGGCCACCGCTTTGATCTCGGCTTTTTCAGATTTGTAGCGCTTCACTTCTTCTTGGTAAAACGCTTTGCGGGCCGGCGGCGCCAACTCAATGGCCAACTCGCTCAAGTTTTGCTTGCTGCTCTTGGCTTGGTAAAAGTTCCACTGGTTCGAGGCTTCGGTCTTTTTGATGGCCGCATTGTTCTTGTACAGCCCCGCATTGGCCTGCGTGGCACCGCCCATGTAGCCAAACAGAGCACCCACTGTGGCGATCATGGCGGTGAACATGGCAATGCCGTTGGTGCGGGGACCGCCATGTCCCTGCTTGGCGTGCTCGAGTTCGTGATCGTGGGGGCCGTGTACGTGGAATTTGTTGCCTGACATGGTGCGCTGCGTCTATCGGATGTGTTGGTAGGTGACAAAAGAAAACGCAAGGCCATTGGCGCCAGTGTGGCTTTCGCGCTGCACCTGTTGCCATGCATGGCCAAGCTCTGGAGCAAAAGCGTCGCCTTCATAGTCGGCGTCGATCTCGGTGACCACCGCGGTGCTGGCCAAGGGCTCGGCTTGTCGGTAAATTTCGGCTCCGCCCATGATCCAGGCATCGGAGGCGCTGCCACACAGTTGCATGGCGTGTTCAATGGATTCGGCTCTCAGCGCACCTTCGGCCTGCCAAGCCGTTTGGCGCGTGACGACAATGTTCAGCCGGCCGGGCAGGGGGCGAAAGCGTGCGGGCAACGAGTCCCAAGTTTTGCGCCCCATGATCACGGGTTGCCCCAAGGTCACGCGCTTGAAATGCGCCAAGTCTTCTGGCAAATGCCAAGGCATTTGGTTGTCTTTGCCGATCACGCCATTGCGGGCGCGGGCATAAATCAGGTGGAGCTTCATCGCAAAAAAATCAAACAGCCACAGGCGCCTTGATGGCGGGGTGACATTCATAGCCCAGCACTTCAAAGTCTTCGTATTGGTAATCGAAGATGGAATCGGGTTTGCGTTTGATGTTCAAGGTGGGATAGGCCATGGGCGCGCGGCTCAGTTGCAACTCGACTTGCTCGTGGTGGTTGCTGTAGATGTGGCAGTCGCCGCCCGTCCAAACAAAGTCACCCACGTCCATGTCGCACTGCTGCGCGATCATGTGCGTCAACAAGGCGTAGCTGGCAATGTTGAAGGGCACGCCCAAAAAGATGTCGGCACTGCGCTGGTACAGCTGGCAACTGAGCTTGGCTTTTTCGCCGGGGTTTTGCGGCGGCGCCACATAAAACTGAAAGAAAGCGTGGCAGGGCATGAGGGCCATTTTGTCGAGCTCGGCCACGTTCCATGCGCTCACAATGATGCGGCGCGAGTCGGGGTTGGTTTTCAGGGTCTTCATGACATCGCTGATCTGGTCGATGTGACCACCGCCCGGCGTGGGCCAGCTGCGCCATTGCACGCCATACACCGGACCCAAATCGCCGTCTTCACGTGCCCACTCGTCCCAGATGGTGCAGCCGCGCTCTTGCAGCCACTTCACATTGCTGTCGCCGCGCAAAAACCACAGCAGCTCCACGATGATCGCTTTGAGAAACACCTTTTTGGTGGTCACCAGCGGAAAGCCCTCGTTCAGGTCAAAACGCATTTGGTGGCCAAACACGCTGCGCGTGCCGGTGCCCGTGCGGTCGCCCTTTTGCACCCCGGTGGTGTACACGTGGCGCATGAAGTCTTCGTATTGGCTGCGGACGGGGCGATCAAGCGGGCGATCGAGAGGGCGGGCAGGGGTGTTCATGGTGGGCAAGTTTAAGGCAACAGGCGGGTCGATTGGCCCGCGCCGGCCGCCTGCGGGGGCGACATTGTTACCATTCTTGGTCGAATTTAACTCCAGTAAGCCAAAAGAAAACATGTCCAGTCAACGCCCTTGGCAACCTTGGTTTGTGCGTCTGCTGTGCCTGTTGTGCTGGGCCGGCTGGCTGTGCGCGCCCCACAGCGTTTTGGCGCAAGACCGTGTCCTTGAAAAAGCCTATTGGAGCGACACCACCGGCACCGCCAGTTTTGAGCAAGCCCGCGAGGCCCGCTACACCCCCTATGCCGGGGTTTTGAGCGAAGGCTTCAAAGCCTACCCCCAGTGGGTGCGCTTAAATATAGACGGCGCTCCGCCCGGTGGCCCTGATCAATGGGTGCTGCGCATCCGGCCTGTTTTTTTGGACGAGATCACGCTGCACGATCCGCTGCAAATAGCGCAGGGCAGCGCCACTCGCCGAACGGGAGATCGCACCCCCATCACAGGCTCGGAATTTGACTCGCTGCACCACACCTTTGTGGTACCGACGCAAGCCGAGCCGCGTTATGTGTGGTTGCGCCTGTCCACCACCAGCACCCAGCTCATGCATGTGGAAGCCCTGAGCCCGCGCGACATGCTGCGCGAAGAGCATGGCCTGTGGTTGGCCTATTCGGCTTTGTTGGCGGTGTTGTTCTCGTGCTGGCTGTGGGTGTTTTTGGCTTGGCTGAAAGACCGCGATCCAGTGAATGGCATTTTTGTGGTGCGGCAGATGGTGCTGTTGCTCTACACCGCCAGTTTTTTGGGCTACCACCGCATGTTGATGGCCGATGGCGTGACACCACTGACACAAGACTTTTTTTACAACATTCTGGTGCTGCTCACGACGGCGTTGTCGGTGTTTTTTGAGTACCGATTTTTGCGCGAATACGTCATGCCGGCTTGGGGTAAGTGGCTTTTACGGTCGTTGCTGGTGATCAGTTTCGTGGCCACGGTTCTTCTGTTTATGGGAGTGACTCAGACGGCATTGAACATCAACATGGTGCTCAACGGCGTAGCTTTGACTTGTTTGTTCTGGATAGCTTGCAGAGTCCAATTGCCTACATCAGGCTCAGATCAGGCCGTCACCTATCAATTGCCCAAATTAGCTGTGGTCAGTTACTACTTGGTGGTCATTTTTGTGTTGGCCTTGAGCATCTTGCCCAGTTTGGGGGTGTTACAGGGCAATGTTGTTTCTATTTATGTTGTCTTGCTCTATGGCCTGATTTCGGGTCTGACCATGACCGGTTTGCTGATCGTGCGCTCGCGCAACTTGGAGCGTATTCGTATCGAGGTGAACAACAGTTTGTTTTTGTCGCGCCAACAACTCGCAATTGAAACGCGTCGGCGTCAAGACCAATCGCAATTGCTCAACATGCTCATGCACGAGCTCAAGACCCCACTGGCCGTGATTGACTTGGCGCTGAAAGACCGCGAGCCCTCAGACAAAGCCCAAAGCTATGTGGGCCGGGCCATCGCCAACATGAAGTCGATTTTGGAGCGCTGCGTGCAAACCGACCGCCTGATCGACCGGCCTTTTGAAGTGCGTAAACAACGCTTTGATTTGGTGGCGCAACTGCAGCAATGGTTGCACGACAACAAGTCAGCCGAGGGGCGCATTGCTTTGCACAGTCTGCCGGTGGCCCCGGTCGATCAGGACTTGCAATGCACCCAAATTATTGCCAGCAACCTGATTGAAAACGCACTCAAATATGGCGACCTTCAGCAGCCCGTGCGTGTGAGCTTGCAAGCCCAAACCCATGCCGATGGGCGCAGTGGCCTGTGTTTGCGTGTCGCCAACGCATCGGGTGCAGCAGGCCGACCCGATGCCCAACAAGTGTTTGCCAAGTACTACCGCAGCGCGGCTGCACAACGCCAATCGGGCACCGGGCTGGGCTTGTATTTGTCGCACAATCTGGCGGCACAAATGGGCGCAGAACTGCGTTACCTTCCCACCGACACGCACATCCAATTTGAACTATGGCTGCCCACCTGAGCATCGTTTTGGTTGAAGACAACGACGACCTGCGCGAACTCACCGCAGACGCGTTGCGCGACGAGGGCCACCGTGTGGTCGCGCTGAGTTGCGCCGAAGAGCTGGAAGACTTGGCGGCAGGCACGGCGGCCGATGTGTTTTTGATCGACCTCAACCTGCCCGGTGAAGACGGTTTCAGCTTGTCGCGGCGCATTCGGCAAGTGCACCCTTTGGTGGGCATCATCATCATTTCGGCGCGGTCTGACTTGCAAGACAAAATCATCGGCTATGACAGTGGTGCTGATTCGTACTTGCCCAAACCCGTGCCCTTTGGCGAGTTGTCGGCCGCCCTCAAAAGCTTTGCGCGCCGCCGCCAAGCGCAACACATCGAGGCCGTCACGCCCGCGGGCGGCTTGCGCTTGCATCAACGCGCCTTGCAAGGCCCCGCCGACAACGTGCGCCTGACCCCCGCCGAAGAAACTTTGCTCATTGCGTTTGCCCGCGCCCCCTCGGGGCGTTTAGAAAACTGGCAACTGTTGGAGCTGCAAGGTTTGGACAACGCCGAAACCAGCAAAACCAGCCTGGAAGTGCGCATCACCCGCTTGCGCAAAAAACTCGCTCAGGCCGGCGCCGATGGCAACAGCCTCGCCGCCATCCGAGGCGTGGGCTACCAGCTGCAAGTGCCGGTGCAGGTCTTGGCTTGACCTTGTTGCCCCTGATTCACCAAAAGAATTCCTTCAAATTCCTGCATAAGCCTTCAATCTGACCGTTTTTGTTGGGAAATTTAATGAATTGAAAGGGTTTGAAAGGTTTCCAACAAACCATTTCATTTAATCGCCAGCATCTACAAATTTGTCTGATTGCTGTGCTTTCACTTCACAAGCTCGAGCTGACCGGCCCTGCCGGCACAGTTCGCATCACGGCCACCGAGGCCACACTGCTGCAGGCGTTCAGCCAATCGTCGGACACCCGGCTCGACTTTGCCCAAGTCGCGCAGTGCATGGGCATTGCCCTGACCGAAGAACAAAAAGCCAACATTCAGGTGCGCATGGTGCGCCTGCGCAAAAAACTCCACGCCGCTGGCGCCGAGGGCGCGGTGATTGAAGCCATTCGAAATGCGGGTTACCAGTTTTTTGACGAACTCGAGGTGCGCAAATCATGAGCCGCACCCGGATGTGGCCCTTGAGGTTTTGTGCGGCTTGGCCCATTTGGGCGGGCGCTGCCCCCGATGCGGGCTCGGTGCTGCGCCAAATCGAGCCTGACCGTGCACCCGTCTTGCCCGCCACCTCGCAGCCGCAGGGCAGTTGGACCGAGCCCGCGCCGCCTCTTGAGGGCGAGAGCACCACCCCGGTCAAAGGCTTTCGGTTTGTGGGCAACCACCAACTGACCGATCGACAACTCAAGCGCGCATTGCGCGGCTTTGAAGACCGCCCCTTGTCGTTGAGCCAAATGAAGCAAGCCGCGCAAGTGGTGACCCAACGCTACCGCAAGGCCGGGTGGATGGTTCGGGCCTTTTTGCCGCGCCAAGAAATCGAGGGCGGCATGGTCACCATTCGGGTGGTGGAGGTGGCGTTCGCGGGCGTGAAGTTGCCGGCAGAAAAGCCCAAACGCATCGCGCCGCAAAAGTTGCTCAACATCGTGCAAGCCGCTCAGCCCCAAGGCGAAGCCCTGAACGTGGCTGAAATTGACCGTGCCTTGCTGCTGATGGACGACCTGCCCGGCGTCTCGGTGGCTGGCAACTATGTGGCGGGCGATGCCGATGACCAAACCGCACTGGCCTTGCTGTTGAGCGATGAGCCTCTGGTCAATGGCAGTGTCATGGTGGACAACCAAGGCGCCCGCTCTACCGGGGCCGAGCGTGTCATGCTGAATTTGTCGTTGAACAGCCCCACCCTGCAGGGCGACCAACTGACGGCCACACTGCTCAAAACACAAAGCGGCGAAGACCGCCAAAGCCAATATGTGCGCTTGGCCTACACCTTGCCAGCGGGGTCGCAGGGCTGGCGCGTGGGCACCCAAGCCAGCCACATGGACTACCGCTCCAAAACCACCGACCAATCGGGTGAGGGCGACTCGCAAACTTGGGGCCTGACCGCCAACTACCCGTTGTTGCGCAGCTTGGACCGCAACCTGTTGGCCTCCTTGGCCTATGACCACAAGCGCTTTGCCAGCCAAAGCGGCGCCAGCCCAGAGGCCAACCGCCACCGGGTGGATGTGCTCAACACCAGCCTGAGCGGCAACTGGCGTGACGAGTGGGGCCACGGGGCCCTCACCAGTGCCAGCGTGACGTATGCGGTGGGCCGGGTGCACGATGTGATCGATGCCACGCAAGGCGCGTACCGCAAATGGAGCCTGACCCTCAGCCGCCAACAACAACTGGGCGGCGGTTGGTCGTTGCTGGCCTCGGCCCAAATGCAACGCGCCAAAAAGAGCTTGGACTCGTCAGAAAAACTCTACCTCGGTGGGGCCAACAGCGTGCGTGCCTACCCCGGCAGCGAAGCTGGGGGTGACCAAGGCCACAGCGTCAGCCTGGAGCTGCGCCAAAAGCTGGGCACCCAATGGAGTTGGCTGGGCTTTGTGGACCAAGGCGATGTCAAGCCCGCCAGTGGCTCCACCAGTTTGCCCGCCACTTTGCGTGGCGCGGGCTTGGGCCTGGCTTGGCAAAACGCCAAGGGCACCGAAGCCAAGCTCACCTTGGCACGGCGCGTGGGCCACAACCCCAACCCCATGACCGATGGCTCGGACAGTGACGGCACCTTGAAGTTGAACCGCGTGTGGTTCAGCCTGAGCTCGCCGTTTTAAGAAAACAGCACACACCATGAAGCGTCACGCCAGTTTTAACCGTTGCTACAGCCTGCTGTGGTCAGACACCGCGGCGGCCATGGTGCCTGTGCCCGAGACCGCACGCAGTGGTGGCAAAGGGGCAGGGCAACGGGGTGTGCGCCGCCACAACGGCGTGTTGGCGGCTGTGGCCTTGGCCTGCGCCAGCACCACCGGGGTGTGGGCCCAAGCCCCACCGGCCCCAACCCAGTTGCCCACGGGCGGGCAAGTGGTGCAAGGGGCTGCGAGCATCAGCCAAAGCAGCACGGCCCAAGCGGCCAGCATGGTGGTCAACCAAAGCAGCGCCCGCGCTGTGGTGGACTGGGGCAGCTTCAATGTGGGGGCCAACGCGCAAGTGCGCTTCAACCAACCCAACGCCCAGTCGGCCACGCTGAACCGCGTGAACGATGCCAACCCGAGCCAAATTTTTGGACGCATCGAGTCGAACGGCCAAGTGATATTGAGCAACGCCAACGGCGTGTATTTTTCGCCCAGCTCGCGGCTGGACATGGGCGCCCTCACGGCCACCACGCACAGCATCGATGCCCAAGCCTTCATGGCGGGCAGCAACACCTTTGGCCGCAACGGGGCCACGGGCCGGGTGGTGAATGAAGGGCAGATCCAAACCGCCTTGGGCGGTTATGTGGCCCTGCTGGCGCCCGAAGTGCAAAACAGCGGGGTGATTGTGGCGCGCGCTGGTACCGTGGCCTTGGCCTCGGGTGAGCAGATCACGCTGAACCTGAACAGCCAAGGCGGGCTGGCGGGCATCACCACCACCGCCTCGACACTGCAAACCCTGATTGAAAACCGACACGCGATTGCGGCCCCCGATGGGCTGATTATTTTGTCGGGCGTGGCGCTGAACAAATTGCAAGCCGGTTTGGTGAAAAACAGCGGCACCCTAGAAGCCAACAGCCTCACGCACAAAGGCGGCAAAGTGGTGCTGGAGGGCGACGAGATCACGCTCACCGGCACCAGCGCCATCGAGGCCAAAGGCCCCACGGGTGGCGGTACGGTGTTGGTCGGGGGCGACTGGCAAGGCAGTGGCGACCTGCGCCAGGCCACCAAAGTCACCATGGCGGCAGGCGCCCGCATTGACGCCAGTGCCACTGAGCAAGGCGATGGTGGCAAGGTGGTGTTGTGGAGCGACATTCACAACGCAGGCAGCGTGACGCAAATGGATGGCCTCATTGAGGCCAAGGCGGCAGGTGCAGGCAACGGCGGTCAGGTGGAAACCTCGGGCCATGACCTGAAGATTGGCAGCTTGGCAAAGGTGAGCACCGCAGGCGGCCAATGGCTGCTCGACCCGTATGACTTCATCGTGGCATCCAGCGGGGGCAACATCACGGGCCAAAGCTTGAGCACTTTGCTGGCCAGCAACAACATCACCATCACGGCCAGCACCACCGCCAACACCTCTGACACCAGCACCACCAAATACGGTTCAGGATCTTCAAGTGCACTTGGTGACATCTACATCAATGACAAAGTGTCTTGGGGTGCCGGCACCACGCTCACTTTGTCGGCGGCAAGCACGACGACCAGTAACGTGTATGTGAATGCCCCGATGAACCTTTGGGGCAACTCAAAACTTACAGTGACGCTAGGCACATCCGGCAACTTGCTGATGGGCCTGAACAAAGCACCGGAGTCTTCAGGCGGCGGTTTCTATGGTCGCATCGACTTCACCACCACCGAAGGGGGCACGACCCCAAGAACTGGAACCGGCATTCTGAGCATCGGTGGCAATGGTTATGTCCTCATTGGCAGTGTCGGCCTTGCCACCGACAACACCTCGGCACCCGCCGTCAAAACGCTGCAATCTGTCAGTTTTTCAAACGCGGCCTATGCTGCGCTGGCCATGGACATCGATGCCAGTGCTACGGCCAGCTGGAATTCTGGCAATGGATTCACGCCCTTAACCAATACGGCCTTCAATGGCTTAGGGCATGTGATCAAAGGCCTCACCATCCGAAACAGTGGTGTCAATGTAGGCTTTTTCTCCGCTGCTCCCTCGAAGTTATTGAATGTGGGTTTGGATGCGAACTCCAGCATCACCTCGACGTCGACCACTGTGACCACCAACTATTACTCAAAGGGCAGCGCCACAGGTGCATTGGCGGGGTTCATGTCGGACCCTACTTACGTGATGAAAAACGTCTACTCGAATGCTTCGGTGACCGCATTGACTGGTGCTGTGGGGGGGCTGGTCGGGTATCTGACTGCCAACTTGAGTAATTCGAGTAGCCACGGCAACGTGACGGTGAACGTCGA
Organism: Pseudomonadota bacterium; assembly: GCA_046047055.1. Lineage (GTDB taxonomy): Bacteria > Pseudomonadota > Gammaproteobacteria > Burkholderiales > Burkholderiaceae_C > Limnohabitans_A. The sequence goes on from JBJOIR010000007.1 coordinate 30,980, forward strand.
CAGTACCGACACCACGGGACGTGTGAGTGCCGGTGGCTTTGCCGGTACGGTGAGGGGTAATATCTTGACCGTCAGTGATTCTGTGGCCACTGGCAATGTCTCAATTGTCCATGGGGGCACCAGTGGTGCAACACAGTCGTTGTATGCGGGCGGCTTTGCGGGGCAGGCTGATGTTGGTGCCTCAAGTATCGTCACTTTCTCCAATGACATGGCCAGCGGAAATGTGTCCATCGCAGGTGCAGGTACGCGAACTGCCAACCGCACCGATCCCTACGGCGCTGTGGCAGGAGGCTTCCTTGGTTGGGGGTTCAGTGGTGGACAGGTCAATGGCTACAGTGTGGTCATTACCAAAAGCGTCGCCTCAGGCAATGTCTCGGTCAATATCGGGGCGGCAGGCGGTTTCGCAGGATCCATCGCAGGTTATGGCTACGGTGCCAACAACAGCATCACCAAAATCAACGAATCTTTCTCCACGGGCAATGTCTCGGCCACCACGTCAGATGCCAGCAATGCCTTGGGCGGCTTTATTGGGGGCAAATACACAACCAGTGGCGGCATTGAGGTGAAGAACAACTACGCCACCGGTAACGTCACCAACCCTGCGGGCGGTTTGGGCAAAACGGGTGAATTTTTCGGCTCGAATGACTATTCTTTCAGCGACAGCCACACGGTCAATCACAACTATGGCAGCGGCAGCATCACCAACCCCGGAACGGCATTTACGGCTTCTTGGTGGACTTTGGCCAGCAATTACAACTTCACCGGCACCACCGCACTCACCAATTTGACCGCCCTCAACAACGCGGGCACCTATTGGGGCCAAGACAGTGCCCTCAACAACAATTACCCGTTTTTGGTCAACAACACCCCTGCGGGATTCAAGCCCACGTTCACGCTCAAGACTTCGGGCACATGGGGCGGATACACCGCCACAGCTGCTAACCCGGTGCTCTACGGTTCGGGGCTGAGCGGCAAAACTGTCAATGTTTACAACGGCAGCACTTTGTTGGGAACGGCCGCCGTCGCCTCGGGCAATTGGGCTTATCAAGCTGCATCAGACATTGTCAACGGTTGGTACTTCTTCAGTGCCAGCCAAGCCATCGCAGGGCCTCCCACTTACACCTCCAAATCTTCTTTGGTGGCAACCTACAACGCATTGCCCCTCATGTATGTGCTGGTCAATGCCGGACAGTCCATGATCTACGGGTCCACACCCTCGATCACTTATGCCTTGTTCACCGATGCCGCAGGCACCACGCCCTCCGGGGCATCGCCCTCGGGCACTGCCACTTTCTCTGGGGTCAGCAGCACCAGCAATGTGGGCACCTATTCCATCACTTATGACTCGGGCTTGACTTCTTCGAGCTACAACTTTGCAGCCGGTACAGCACGGGACTTCAAGGTGAACAAGGCCACCGTCTCGCTCAGCGCCTCCAAAACTTATGACGGCACCGATGGCTTGAGTGGCAGCCAATTGACAGTAACCGGGGTCAATGGACAAACCCTGAACTACAGCGCAGCAATGCTATCCACCAAGAACGTGTCGGGCAACGCCAGCAACTTTGTAACGACTTTGACACTGGCCGACAAAACCGTGGGTGCCAACACCTATTTGGCCAGCAACTACCAGTTGCCCAACATGTCGGTGCGCTCGGCCAGCAACACCGCCAGCATTAGTGCAGCCACTGTGACTTTGGCCGCTGCCAAAACCTACGATGGCCTGGTGAGCTTGTTGTCTGACCAATTGGCGGTGAACGGGGTCAACGGAGAAACGCTGAATTACGCCGGCACGCCAGTGATCAACAGCAAAGACTGGGTTGACAATGCGAGCAATTTTGTCAGTGGCCTCACCGGCATCAGCGACAAGACCGTCGGCGCAGCGACTTATCTGGCCAGCAACTACCTGTTGCCCAGCCAGACAGTCAGCTCGGTCAACAATTCGGTTGCCATTGGTAAGGCCAACTTGACTCAAATTGCTGCCAGCAAAACCTACGATGGGTTGGCGACAGTCAGCGCCGCGCAGATGGGCACGATCGCCGGCGTGAACAGCGAGAGCTTTACAGCAACTGCCGGCACCGCCAGCATCAGCGACAAATACGTGGCCACGGCCAACAAGTCACTGACCGATTTGAGTGGCTTGACTTTGTTGGGCAGCAGCGGCGCAGTTTTGGCCAGCAACTACAACTTGAGCAGCCACTTGCCAGCCGCTGGCAGCAACAATGCGGTGACCATCAGCCGGGCCAATTTGTCACTGGCCGCCGTCAGTGACACCAAGACCTACAACGGCAACACCACTTCAACTGCCACGGTGAACGTGACAGGCAAGGCCAGCACCGACACCGTGACCGTATCGCAAGCGTTCACCAACAAGAATGCGCTCGGGGCCAATGCCAGCACTTTGCAAGTGGCCGATGGCTACCGCATAGAGGACGGCAGCAGCGTGGACATGAGTGCCAACTACACCATCACCACCAGCACAGCGGCAGGCACCATCAACAAGGCCAACTTGACGCAAGTGACGGCCAGCAAGGTGTATGACGGTTTGAGCACGGTCACGCACAGTCAGATCGGCAGCATCGTGGGCGTCAATGGCGAAAGCTTTACGGCCACCAGCGGTTTAGCGGCCATCAGCGATGCCAATGTGGCCACCGCCAACAAAACCCTGACCGACTTGAGCAACCTCACGCTCAGCGGCAACAACGGGGGGCTGACCTCCAACTACAACTTGGCCAGTGGCTTGCCCTCGGCGGGCGCCAACAACCAAGTCACCATCACCACCGCACCGCTCACGATGACGGCACTGAACGCATCGAAAGTGTTGGGGGCGAATGACCCGACATTTGAAGCCCGATACAGCGGATTTGTGAACGGTGAAACCGATGCGGTGCTGTCGGGCATTTCGGTCTCGCGTGCGGGCAGTGGCACAAGCGCCATGACCTACACGGGTGAATTGGTGCCCACGGCCACCAGCACCAATTACGCAATCACGCCCGTCAATGGAAACTTCACCATCGTGCCCCGAGAAACCTTGCTGGTTACCTTGGGCAATGCCTCTAAGGCGTATGGTGCGAGTGTGAGCGGGCTGATCGCTACGTCTGCAAAGTATGTGGATTTGGCATACACACCACACACCGTGGCGTTGACTTCGCTGGGTGGCGGTCAGTACTCCTTCACCGATGGTTTGGGCACCACGGGTTCGTTCACGGTGACCACCAACGCCAGCGCCAACAGCGGGGTGGGCAATTACGACATCACCCTGACCAACTTTGTGAAGTCGGGGACCAATTTCGAATTCTTGGCGAGTCAGGCCGGCAACTTGGCTGTCAATCCGCTGGCCGTTGCTTATGGCTCGGCCACGGTCAGCAAGGTCTACAACGGCAACACTGCGGCGCAGGCCACCGTCAACGTCAGCAACAAGGTGGGTGCAGACGATGTGACGGTCTTGGCTTTGGGCTCATACACGGACAACAAAAATGTGGGCACCTCCCACACCTACAGCGTGGTCGCCCAACAGTTGTCAGGCTCGGCGGCGGGCAACTATTACTTGAGCAGCACGCCTACCTTGACGGGCGCCAATGGCGTCATCACCGCAGCGCCCATGACCATTTCGGGTATCACCGCCAGCAACAAGGTTTACAACGGCGACACCACCGCCACGGTCAGTGCCAGCAACGCGGTGTTCACGGGCTTGGTGGCCGGCGACCAAGTGACGGTCTCTGGGGCCACCGGCACCTTTGCCAACAAACAAGTGGATACAAACAAGGTGGTGACCCTCAGCACCACCTTCGGTGGGGCCGACCGGAACAACTACAGCATCACCCCGCAGGCCAGCACCACAGCCAACATCACGCCTGCCGCGCTGACCATCAGCGGGGTGACTGCCAACAACAAAGTTTATGACGGCACCACCGCCGCCAGCATGGTGACATCCGCTGCATCGATCACGGGCATCCTAGGAAGCGACACGGTGAGCGTGAGTGCAACTGGCGCATTTGCCGATAAATCTGTCGGCACAGGCAAGACCATCACGATTTCGGCGTACACCTTGAGCAGTACCGACGGCGGCAACTACACCATGTCAGGGCAGACCAGCGCCACGGCTGACATCAGCGCGAAACCGTTGACGATCAGCGGTATCACCGCCCAAAACAAAACCTTTGACAGCAACACCTCGGCCACGCTGAATTTTACCAACATGCTGAAAACCGGCATGGTGTCTGGCGACTCGGTCACCGTCTCGGGCACCGGCACATTTGCCGATGCCGATGTGGGCTCAGGCAAGTTGGTCAGCTTGGCATTGAGCCACGCAGGTGCCGATGTGGGCAACTACACCATCACCGACCAAACCAGCACCACAGCAGACATTTTGGCGGCGGCAACCAACAGACCACAAGCGCCGTCGGTTTCGGTCATACAGGCCTTGCCGTCCACACGCGGTCCACGCACAGAGACCACGGCTTCAGCAGACTCCGCTGCGCCATCCAGTGCTGCGCCATCCAATGCTGCGGCATCCAATGCCTCGGCTTCACAAGCTGAGCAAGGTGCTCAAGGTGCTCAAGGTGCTCAAGCGGGCGGCGAGGGAGTGGCCTTGGTGGGTGATGTCAAAGGCATGGGCAGCAGCGGTGGGTTGGAGGTTAAATTGGTCTCGGCTCCAGCGGAGCAATCCCAAGGGTTGATCACCGTGGTGTTGCCCAAAGGAGCGCTTGATGCGGGCACTACCTTGGTGATTCCTGTGGCCGACCAAATTGGCCAATATGTAGCGGGCATATCGGAGGCAGACATTTCGGTGAGCTTGCCCAACAACATGCCCTTGCCCATCTGGATCGAATACCGTGCCGCTGACAACGCTTTTGTTTTGAGCAAAGTCCCCACGGGTGCTTTGCCCATGTTGGTGGCCATGACGTTCAAGGATGTACGATTCTTGGTGCGTATTTCAGAGTCGGCAGTAGTCAATTGACTGAGCCAGGGATTTTTTGGGGTGGTCCTTTCACCCTGGGTTGGATCTGCATAAAGGCAAATGTGATGAATGGTCGTTTGGGTTTTATCAAGGTGGCTTGCGCTGTGGCGGCTGTGGTTTGCACGGCTTGGGCTCAAGCCAGCGATGCGCCTGTGGCGGTGGTCAATGGCGTCAGTATTTCCGCGCGTTTGATGGACCGCAATGTGCAAGCCAATGTGGCGCAGGGCCAGAAAGATTCGCCCGAGTTGCGGGCCGTTTTGAAGCAAGAGTTGGTGGCGCGCGAGCTCATGACCCAAGAGGCTCAAAAGCGTGGTTTGGACAAGCTGCCCGCCACACAAGATGCGCTCTTGACGCTGCGTCAAAACTTGTTCATTGAGTTGGTCTTGAACGACGAGTTCACCAAAAACCCCATCTCCGAGGCCGAGATGAAGGCCGAGTACGAGCGCCAAGTTAAAGCCTTGAAAGCGGGTGGCGAGTTGCAACAGTTTCAGGTGTCCACCATCGTGGTTGCATCCGAGGCCGATGCCCGCTCGGTCATGACCGCACTGCGGTCAGGCCAACCTTTTGCCACTTTGGCCAAAGACCGGTCGATGGACCCCAGCAAAGACAAAGGTGGTGATTTGGGCTGGTTCTTGCCCGACCAAATTGCCCCGGCCATCTCCAATGTGGTGGTCAACTTGGCCGCAGGTGCCGTGTCGGCCGCCCCCATTCAAGTGGGCCCCTACTGGCACGTGGTCAAGCTGAATGCCAAGCGCCCCTACCAAGTGCCGAGTTTTGAAGAAAGCAAAAACCTGCTGCAAGCCGCCGTGGTGCAAAACCGCCGCACCGCCTTGCTCAAGAAACTGAGCGATGCGGCGACGGTGAAGTGAGCAACACCCGCCCCGGGTTGAGCAGGTTGTCCGGGTCCAGCGCTTGTTTGACGGCCCGCATCATGGCCAGCGCCGTGGGGTCTTTGTAGTGGGGCAGTTTGCCGGCTTTGAGTTCGCCCACGCCGTGTTCGGCGCTGATCGAGCCGTCAAAGCGTTTCACTTGGTCAAACACCACGGTGTTCACGCGTTCTTCGTGCTCGCGCAAAAAAGTCGGGCCATCAACCCCCTCGGGGGCTTGCACGTTGTAGTGCAAGTTGCCATCGCCCAGGTGGCCAAAGTCAACCATTCGCACACCCGGAAACTCGCGCGCCAGCAGTGCATCGGTTTCGGCTACAAAAGCCGGTATCCGCGACACCGGAATGCTGATGTCGTGCTTGATGTTCAGGCCTTCAGCGGCTTGGGCCAGGGTGATGCTTTCGCGGATGTGCCACAGGCTTTGCGCTTGGCTCAGGTTTTCGGCCACCACGGCATCGGTCACGCAGCCTTGCGCGAGTGCGGTTTCGAGCAAGGCCTCAAATTGGCTGCGCGCATGCGCTTCGTTTTCGTTGTCTGAGTTTTCAAGCAGAACACACCAAGGGGTGTTTTGCCAAAGTGGCACCCGCAGCTGGGGGTAATGTTTGTCGACCAAGCTCAGTGCAAATTGGCCCATGACTTCAAAGCCAGTGAGGCAGGGCCCCAGCCGCTGGTGCGCCAGCCCCAAAAGTTGCACCGCCGCTTGCATGCTGGGCACGGCGGCCCAGGCGGTCAGTTGCGCAGCGGGCTTGGGAAAAAGCTTCAGCGTGGCGGCGGTGATGATGCCCAAGGTGCCTTCGCTGCCAATCATCAGGTTGCGCAGGTCATAGCCGGTGTTGTCTTTGCGCAGGCCCGACAGGCCGTGCCAAATCTCGCCTTGGGCGGTGACCACTTCCAGGCCCAAACACAGCTCACGCGTGTTGCCGTAGCGCACCACTTGCGTGCCGCCTGCGTTGGTGCCCAAGTTGCCCCCAATGGTGCAGCTGCCTTCGGCGCCCAAGCTCAAGGGAAACAAAAAACCCGCGTTGTCAGCAGCGGTTTGCACGTTTTGCAGCACGCAGCCGGCTTCGACTGTGAGGGTGAGGTTGTCAGGGTCGATGGCCCGCACCGCGTTCATGCGCGTCATGCTGAGCACAATTTGTTGGCCTGAGGCATCGGGCACGCCGCCCACCACCAAGCCGGTGTTGCCACCTTGCGGCACGATGGGGGTGCGGTGCGCAGCGCAGGCTTTCACCACCTCGGCCACTTGGGCGGTCGAGGCAGGGCGCACCACCGCCAGGGCGCGACCGCGCACGCGTTTGCGCCAGTCTTGCTCCCAGGGGCTCAGGTCGGTGGCGGGGTCGTCAGAGGTGAGCACATGGGCGGGCCCGCAAATGGCACGCAACTGGTCCAGCAGGGGTGTCGGCATGGGCACGGGCACGGGAAGCGAAACGGGCATGGCGCTCAGTCTTTGGGGACTGGCACAAAGTTGCCAGTGGCTTTGGCGGCCTTGAAGCGAATGCGCACATGCAGCGCGCAGGCCCAAAACAAGGTGGTGCAGAGCACGATTTGCACACCCGCCAAAGCATTGACAGGCCAAGCGTCACCCCAGGCGCGCACCACGCCCTCGGTGAAATACAGCCACACCAGCATGCTGACCCAGCGGTAGGTGTACATGCGGTTTTTCAGCAAACCCGCCAAGGGAATGCACAACGGCAAGACCTTGATGACCCACCATGAGCCGCCAGGACGCAGGGGGGCCAACCAAAGCTCCCAAGCCAGGCCCAACAAGATCAGGCCGAGCAGACTGCCGACTGCCATCCAGCGCGTCAAATCGACGCCAGCGGGTGTGATTTCTGTGATTTTGATCATTGCGGTGGCATCATACCGGGCATGCAATCTCCTCTGTCAAACATCACCTTACGCGCCCACATTGGCCTTTGGTGGCAAGAAATGTTGGTTTTTCCTTGGCGCCAAATGGCCCGCGTCTTGGCCGAACGCTTTCGCGATGCGCGCTTGGGCGTGAGCGCCAGTTCGCTCACCTTCACCACCGTGTTGGCTTTGGTGCCATTGTTTGCGGTGGGTTTGGCGGTGTTTGCGGCGTTTCCGGTGTTTGGCAAGTTTCAGGACACGATTCAGCGCTGGCTGATCGAGAGCTTGGTGCCTGAGAGCATTGCCCGCCAAGTGCTGAGTTATTTGACCCAGTTTTCTCGCAAGGCCAGTCGCTTGGGCTCGGTGGGTTTGGTGGCCGTGCTGATGACCGCTGTGGCCTTGATGGTGACGATTGAGCGGACGCTGGGGCAGATTTGGGGTTTGCGCCGTCAGCGCCCCTTGCAGCAGCGGGTGTTGCTCTATTGGTCGGCCATCACCTTGGGGCCCTTGATGCTGGGCGGCAGTTTGGCCATTACCTCGTATGTCATCACGGCTTCGCGCGATGTGGTGGATGTGTTGCCGGGCTCCACCCGATGGCTGCTCGATGGCTTTGAATTTTTGCTGTTGACCGCGTGTGTGAGTGGTTTGTATTTTTATGTGCCCTACACCCGGGTGCGTTGGCGGCACGCCATCACGGCTGGTTTTTTGGTGGCGGGGGGCTTGGAGCTGGCCAAAAAGCTGTTGGCCCTGTACCTCTCACAAGTGCCCACGTATTCGGTCATTTATGGCACCTTTGCGGCCCTGCCGATCTTGCTGGTCTGGATTTATGTGACGTGGCTGATTGTGTTGTTGGGCGCGGTGGTGGCCGCCAGCTTGCCCGAGTTGGGGCGACAGGCGTGGCGCAAGCCTGAGGGGGCGGGTTGGGGTTTCCGTTTGGCTTTGGAGATATTGGCCGAGTTGAATGCGGCCAAGGATGCGCCGCACAAAGGCTACAGCAGCGACGTCTTGGCCGAGCGACTGAATGTGGAGTCCAGTGAGTTGCGCCCCGTGCTGGAGGTGTTGCAAAGCTTGGACTGGGTGGGCCGCCTGACCGAAGAAAACGCACAAGGGCAAGCCCGACAGGTGTTGTTAATCGATCCTGCGCTGGCCAGCGTGTCGCCACTGGCCGATCGTTTGTTGTTGCTCAGGGCATCTGCGGCCGACCCGATTTGGGAGCACACCGGGCTGGACCACATTGCGGTGGCGCACATGCTGCCCCGGCCCCTCGGCCAATAACAGCCGCTTAAATGCCGCTGATGGGCGGCTTAAAAGCTGACCCTGCCGCGCCACATGTCGCGGTACATCACCCAGTCGCCCATGAAGCTGTAGAGCGGGCGCTTGAAACTGGCGGGTTTGTTCTTCTCGAACACAAAGTGCCCGACCCAAGCGCAGCCATAACCGCACAACAAGCCATATAAAAAGTATTGTGGTTTGCCGGTGATGGCCAGCATGGCCAAGCACATCAGCGAGAGCGTGCTGCCCACAAAATGCAGTCGGCGGCAAATGCGGTGGCTGTGTTCGCTCAAATAAAAAGGATAAAACTCAGCAAACGTGGTGTGTTGAACGGGTTCGGTCATGGTGCTTCTTGTTTCCATTTAAGTGATGCTGAACGGAGCGTTTAAAAATCCACGAAACCGCGCGCGGCCGCCTCGCACCGGCGCTTGGGCAAGTTGGTAGCCCGGAAAGCGTTGCAAAAAACGACCAATGGCAATGCGCCCCTCCAACCTGGCCAAACTCAGGCCTGCGCATTGGTGCACCCCAAAGCCAAAAGCCAAGTGCTTGTTGCCGGTGCGGCGCAGGTCCAGTTGCTCGGGGTGCTCGTAGACAGCGGGGTCGCGGTTGGCGGCGCCAATGCACAGCGTGACCAGCGCGCCTTGGGGCAAGTCCACACCATGGATGTGCGTGGCCTGCAGGGCGCGCCGATTGCCCAATTGGTTGGACGATTCAAAGCGCAAAAACTCGTCCACGGCCAAGCCCAAAATGGTCTCTCGCTCAGAGTCGCTGGCAGCCGCGTTCAAGTCGGCCTTGAGTTGCTCGCGTTGCTGGGGCCACTCTTGCAAAGTGATGAGCGCGTTGCCAATCAGGTTGGTGGTGGTTTCGTGTCCGGCGTTCAGCAGAAAAATGCAGTTTTGCAGCAGCTCAACTTCACTCAGCGCCTCGCCATTTTCTTCACCCTGAATCAGGCGTGTCAGCACATCGTGTTCGGGATCGCCAGGCCGCGCCCGGCGCTGTGCCACCAAGTCGCGCAGGTAAGACAAAAACTCGGTCACGCTCTGGTTGCCCAAGGCTTCTTGCTCGGGGGTCAGGGCGGGCTCGAGGGCCCCCAATATGGCCAATGACCACGCCCGCAAGGGCGCGCGGTCGGCATGCGGCACATCGAGCAAATTGCCAATGATTTCGACCGGAATGGCAGAGGCAAAGTCTTCGATCAAATCGCCGCCGCCTCGCGCTTGCAGGGTGTCCAACAAACTGTCCACCAACTGAACCAAGCCGGGCTCCATGGCTTCGATGGCCCGGCGTGTGAGTGCCCCCATGATCAAACGCCGCACACGCGTGTGGCGTGGTGCATCGTTGAACACCAAGCTGTGCGTGTGGTGCTCAAACAAAGGGGCCACACCGCCTGCCTTGCTGTAGGGCGGTTGGTTGAAGGGCGCGTGGTTGTACTTGGGGCCAAACTCAACTTGTTTGTCTGAGCTGAACACTTTGGCATCTCGGTACACCGCCACCAAGTCGGCATGGCGGGTGAGAAAAAACGAACCATCGGGCATGCGCTTGAAGGGCGTCGACTCGCGCAGCGCGGCATACACGGGGTAGGGGTTGTCCAAAAAATCTCGCGGCAACTGGCGCAGATCGAGCGTTTGGGCAATTTCTTGTGCCCGTGCCAGAGACATGGCGGGCGTGATGTTGAAGGTCATGGCTTCAAAAAATCCTTCAGCGCTTGCAGCACGCCCTCAGGGGCTTCGGTCATGAGCGAGTGCCCCGCCGGCAGCTGCACCACTTTGGCTTGGGTGCATTTTTGAATCAAACTTTGCGCCGCTTTGGGGGGCGTCATTTGGTCGGCACTGCCCAGCACAAACAATGTGGGGCAGGTCACTTGGGCCATGGCGGCCTCACCGTTGTCGTAACTGTCGCAGGCCTTGAAGCCGGTGGAAAACACATTCACCTCGGGGTTGCTGGCCAGCACGCGTCGCATCAGGGCTTTGCTGCCGCCATAAAGCCAAGTGCCCGGGCCCAATGCCGAGGGCGGCGGCGCCAGGGTCGAGTGTGAAAATTGGTTCACCATGTCAATGGCTTTGAAGGGCGCGCTGACCGAGCTGTCCAGCAGGGCCGGCGACACCCGCATGGGGTAGGCCGTGCCGACCATCACCAATTGGCGAATGCGGCCGGGGTGCGCGGCGGCATCGCGGGCCGTGGCTTCAAGCGCAATCAACGAGCCCCAGCTGTGGCCGATGAGTGCGGCCTTTTGAACGTTCAGGGCATCGAGCAGTGCCATGACGGTTTCGGCCGCGTCTTGCACGGTAGTGGGCGGCAGGCCAGCGCTTTTGGCGTGGCCGGGCAGGTCTATGGCCAACACGTTCCAGCCGTGGTGGGCCAAGTAACGGGTTTGCAAAATCCAGACGCTGTGGTCGTTCAACACGCCGTGAATGAAAACGGCCGTAGGCTGCTCGGGGTTGAAGGGTTTACCGCCGGTGTAGGCGTAGAGGTCGTGGCCTTGGACGGAGATTTTCATGCGGCTTTCTCCGCGGCCTTGAGGGCTTTTTTCAGATCATCGATCAGGTCGGCGGGGTCTTCAAGACCAATCGACAAACGGATGGTGCCGGGGCCAATGCCACTGGCCACCAAGGCCTCGTCGGTCATCCTGAAGTGGGTGGTGCTGGCCGGGTGAATCACCAAGCTGCGGCAGTCGCCCACATTGGCCAAGTGGCTGAAAACTTTGAGGGCTTCAATGAACTTTTGTCCCTGCGCTCGGCTGCCTCGGATGTCAAAACTGAACACCGAGCCCGCCCCCCGTGGCAACAGTTTTTGGGCCAAGGCATGCGAGGGGTGGCTGGCAAGCAGCGGGTGGCCCACGCGGCTCACCAAGGGGTGGGCGGCCAAAAACTCGACCACTTTGGCGGTGTTTTCCATGTGGCGCGCCATGCGCAAGGGCAGGGTTTCGATGCCTTGCAAGATCAGCCAAGCAGTGTGCGGACTCATGCAGGCGCCAAAGTCGCGCAAGCCTTCGCGACGCGCCCGCAACAAAAATGCCCCCACCGTGCTTTCTTCGGTAAAGACCATGTTGTGAAAGCCTTCGTAGGGTTGGCTCAGCTCGGGGAATAGGCCTGATTTTTCCCAATCAAAACTGCCACCATCGACCACCACGCCGCCCACCACCGTGCCGTGGCCCGACAAAAATTTGGTGGCCGAGTGGTAAACCAGATCGGCCCCATGGTCGAAGGGTTTGATGAGCCAGGGCGAGGTGAGGGTGGAGTCCACCAACAAAGGCACGCCGGCTTGGTGGGCGATGGCGCTGATGGCTTCGATGTCCAGCACATCCAGCCCAGGGTTGCCCACGGTTTCGCCAAAAAAGAGTTTGGTGTTGGGCTGGATGGCGTCTTTCCAAGCCTGCAAATCGCCGGGTTTGACAAAGGTGGTGCTGATGCCAAAACGGCTCAAGGTGTAGTGCAGCAAGTTGTGCGAGCCGCCATACAAAGAGGTCGAGGCCACGATGTGCGAGCCGGCCCCCATGAGGGTCGCAATGGTCAGATGCAAAGCGGCTTGCCCGCTGGCGGTGGCGATGGCGCCTATGCCGCCTTCGAGGGCGGCAACACGTTGCTCCAAAACCGCATTGGTCGGGTTGCTGATGCGGCTGTAGACATGGCCCGGACGCTCGAGGTTAAAGAGCGCGGCAGCTTGGTCGGACGACTCGAACACAAACGAAGTGGTGAGGTGAATGGGCACGGCGCGGGCGCCACTCACCGGGTCGGGTGAGGCCCCCGCGTGCAAGGCCAAAGTGTCAAAACCGGGATCACCATAACCAGCCATGAAAGGTCTCCGAAAAAAAGAAAGTGTCAGGCAAGCTTTGGGCCTTACGCTCGGCGTCCATTGTGGGCTATATTGATACCGAAATTAACCCGTAACGACCCTCAGGAGACACACCATGAAAGTCAGCGACATTCTCCGCGTCAAAGGCGGCACTCTGTTCACCGTGCAGTCGGACGAGCCCTTGTCTCGCGCCATGAACGACATGGCCGAAAAGGACTTGGGTTCATTGGTGGTCATGAACAAAGGGGCGTTGGCGGGCATGCTGACGTTCCGCGAGGTGATTCGGCAAATTGTGAAAAACGGCGGTCAAGTCGGCGCTTCTTTGGTGCGCGATGCGATGGATGCCCAACCGATGACCTGCACGGGTGAAACCGACATTGACGATGTGCGCCGCATGATGCTCGAGCACCATGCCCGCTATATGCCCGTCATGGACGGCGCGATGTTGATGGGCGTGATCAGCTTTTATGACGTGGCCAAAGCGGTGGTGGACGGCCAAAACTTTGAGAACAAGATGCTCAAAGCCTACATTCGCGATTGGCCCGATGGCTCGTCCAACGAAACAGACTCAGCCAAGCTCTGAAATCGGGCGCGGCCGCTCTGGGATAATCGGCGCCTATGAGCGGCAATACCTTTGGAAATCTCTTTTCGGTCACCAACTTTGGTGAGTCCCACGGCCCGGCCATTGGCTGTGTGATCGACGGCTGCCCCCCGGGCATGCCCTTGTCAGAGGCCGATATCCAGCCCGATCTGGACCGACGCCGCCCCGGCACCAGCAAGTTTGTCACCCAGCGCAACGAGCCCGATGCGGTGCAGATCATCTCGGGGGTGTACCAAGGCCTGACTACCGGCACCCCCATTTGCCTGCTGATTCAAAACACCGACCAGCGCAGCAAAGATTACGGCGACATTTTGCAAACCTTTCGGCCCGGCCACGCCGACTACACCTATTGGCGCAAATACGGTTTGCGTGACCCACGGGGTGGCGGACGCTCATCGGCCCGCCTGACAGCGCCGATGGTCGCAGCCGGTGCGGTGGCCAAAAAATGGTTGAAAGAAAAATGGGGCACCACCTTTGTGGGCTGCATGACCCAAATTGGCGATGTGCCGATTGGCTTTGAAAGCTGGGACCATGTGCAGAGCAACCCGTTTTTTGCCCCGGTCGCCGATGTCTCGGCCCTGGAGGACTACATGAACGCTTTGCGCAAGTCGGGTGACTCTTGTGGGGCCCGTTTGCGGGTGGTGGCTCGTGGTGTGCCTGTGGGCTTGGGCCAGCCTTTGTTTGACAAGATGGATGCCGACATTGCATTTGCCATGATGGGCATCAATGCGGTCAAAGGGGTTGAGATTGGTGCGGGCTTTGGCTGCGTCACGCAAAAAGGCAGCACCGCAGGCGACGCGCTCACACCCGAAGGGTTTGTGGGCAACAACGCGGGGGGGGTGTTGGGCGGAATCACCACCGGTCAAGACATTGAGGTGTCGATCGCCATCAAGCCCACCAGCTCGATCTTGATTGCGCGTGACTCGATTGATGCCAATGGCCAGCCCACCGAAGTGCTGACCAAAGGCCGGCATGACCCGTGTGTGGGCATTCGCGCCACGCCCATTGCCGAGGCCATGTTGGCTTTGGTCGTGATGGAACACGCTTTGCAGCACCGCGCCCAGTGTGGAGACGTGGTGCACGCTGTGGCCCCCATCGCTGCTGGCAAGCCCTGAGGCATGCCGCAACGCCGTCAGCTGTTGCCGTTTGCCGCGCTGTCGGCCAGCTATTTCGCCCACATCGGATTCTTCAACCCTTACTTGCCGTTGTGGTTGCAAGACATGGGGTTGAGCCTGCTGACCATCAGCATCCTCACCGCGGTGCAAGCTGCAACCCGCTTGTTTGCCCCTTATGCCTGGGGCGCCATCAGTGACCGCACCGGTGAACGCGTGAAGCTGCTGCGCATGGGCGCGGCGGTGGCTTTTGCATCGGCCTGTTTGTTGTTTTTAGACTGGGGTCCGGTGGGGCTGGGGCTGGTGTTGTTGGTCATGTTCACCCACACCAGCTCGATGATGCCCATGAGCGAAGCGGCCATGGCCCATTTGGTCAGCCAAGGCGGCGCCTTTGACACCAAGCGCTATGGCCGGGTGCGCTTGTGGGGCTCGCTTGGGTTTTTGGTCACGGTGTTTGCGGCGGGGGCTTGGTTTGAGGCTTTTGGCATGCGGCATTTTCCGGGCTGGACGGTGTTGAGCCTGGGGGCCGTTTTGTTGAGTGTGTGGTTTTTGCCCGACCTCAAGGAGGCTGCCCACACCCTGAGTGACCATGTGCCGGTGTGGCCTGTTTTGCGGCAAAAAGCGGTGCAGTGGTTTTTTGCCGCCGCATTTTTCCATGTGTTGTCGCACATTGGCATTTATGTTTTCTTCTCGCTCTATCTGGACTCGCTGGGTTACAGCAAAACCATGATTGGCGTCTTGTGGGCGGTTTCGGTGGCGGTGGAGATAGTTTGGTTTTTTAGCCAATCGCGTTGGCTGCCGCGAATTCCTCTCACTGCTTGGCTGGTGTTGTGTTCGGCCACCATGCTGTTGCGCATGGGGCTCACGGCGGCTTGGGCCGAGGTGCTGTGGATTTTGTTGCTCGCGCAAACCCTGCATGCCATTACTTTTGCCACCCACCACACGGTGTGCATTGCGCTGTTGTCGCACCATTTTCCGGGCCGATTGCGCGGCCGGGGGCAAGCGCTTTACACCGTCATTGCCTATGGTTTTCCGGGTGTCATTGGTGCCCTGTTGGGCGGGCTGATCAGTGAGCGTTGGGGCCTGCAAAGCGTGTTTGGTGTCAGCTGTTTCACCAGTGTGGTGGCCACTGCTGCGGCCTACAAAGTGTGGCGCTTGCAACACCCACCAGCGACCCCTGCAGTGCCACCTTCAGCGCCTCAATGAGGCTGCGTCAAAAACATCTCGCATTGACCACGCACCATGAACGCCGCAGTTCAGACCCCATTTGAGCTACCCGATTTTTTGCCCACCGACTTGCGAGTGGCATTGCAAGATGGCCAACGTTTCACAACGGCTGTTGATGGTGCATTGACGGTTTGGCATGCGTGGGGACAAGTGCAACACCCGGCTGTGGTGTTGTTGCACGGCGGCAGCGGCAGTTGGACCCACTGGGTGCGCAACATTGCCCCATTGGTGGCGGCGGGATGGCGGGTGTTGGTGCCCGATTTGCCGGGTTTTGGCGATTCCGATTTGCCCGAGGGGTGCACCGATGTCGATGCCTTGCCCGCGCCGATGCATGCCGGCCTGCAACAACTCCAGCAAGCCGGGTTGTGTGGCCACGCTGTCCGCTTGGTGGGCTTTTCTTTTGGCGGCATGACCGCCGCTTTGTGGCTGTCGGCCTATCCGCAAGATGCCGATCAGCTGGTCTTGGTGGGCGCACCGGGCATGGGCCTCACGGTCTCCGAAAGAATTCCGCTCAAAGGCTGGCGACACTTGCCCACGCCTGAAGCCCAAGCGCAGGTGCATCGCCACAACCTGATGGCGCTGTTGCTGCAAAAACCCGAAGCCTTGGACGAATTGGCCTTGGCCCTGCACACCGCCAATGTGCAGCGTGACCGCATGCCCCGGCGTCGCTTGTCGTCAACCCCCATCGTGGCCGAGACCTTGCCCCAATTAAAAGCCTCTGTGAGTGCCATTTATGGCGAGCACGATGCGCTGTACCGAGGGCGCTTGCCCGAGTTGCAAAGGGCCATGCAAACACTCTCGACCCATTGGGGTGGTTGGCACACCGTGCCCAATGCGGGCCATTGGGTGCAATACGAGGCGGCTGAGGCGTTTATGGCCGCATTGCTTGGCGTGTTGCAGCGGCCTTGATGCTCACAAGTCCAGTTGCGGCCTGAGTTGACGCACCGAGACAAACCGCCAGCGTCCAAAAAGCACGGTGATGAGTGCGGCCAAAAGGCCAATGCCCGTGACCTGAAGCCAGGCCAACAGCCAAGTGCCTTCAAAGGCGCCAAACACGGTGGCCTTGATGCCATGGGTCAACCAAGTGATGGGCAGCCATGGGCTCACGGTGGCGAAAAAACTGCCGCTCAGCTCGACGGGCATCAAGCCACCCGATGAGGTCAATTGGATGGCCAAGAAGACCATGGCCAGGGCTTTGCCTGCATCGCCCATGAAATGGGTCAGTGCACTGATCACGCAAAAGAATGCGAGCCCGGCGCTCAACAGTGTGCACATGAAGGCCAGGGGGTTGACCACCTCAACTTGCAGCACCGCAAACACCGTGAAGAGCAGCAGCAAACCTTGCAAGACCACCAGTGCGCCGGGCAAAGCCAATTTGCCCAGCCATTGCGCTGCCGGGTGAAACGCTTTGGCGTGAATGGGCTGTGAGCGCAAATTGACAAAAAACACCGCAATGCCCGCCCCCAGCCAGAGTGCGGCGGGCAGCACATTGGCAATGAAGCCCATGCCGTTTTTGCCCACCGTGGCGTCTATTTCCATTCTTGGGCGGACTGAATCGGCCAGACCTTCAGCGCTGCCTTCCAGCACGTTGTCAGTGGCCGGAATGGCCTGGCCAACCAAGGCCAAGCCGGCTTCTAGGCGTCGGCTCGCTTGGCTGATGGACTCATTGCCTTGGGACAACTTGAGGCTGCCCGATGCCAATTCTGTGGCGCCTTTGTCCAGTGACTCGAGTTGTGCGTCTTCAGGAAATTGCGCCGACATGGTGCGCGATGCGGCGTTGATTTGGCGCACACCTTGCGTGAGGCCTGTGACGCCAGTTTTCATGTGCCGCGCACCGTCTTCTAGCTTTTTTCCATTGTCGAGAGAGGCTTGCAAGCCATGGTCGATTTTTTGCAGGCCTGCATAAACTTGGCTCACTTTGTCCGCCATGGCGCTGCTCACCAGCAGTTGGTTGTTGGCCTCTTCTTTGAAGGCTGAAACTGCACTCAACAGTTGTTCATTGCCGGTTTTGATTTTGTGCAGGCCCTGTCCCAGTTCGGTCATGCCGGAGGCCAAACTGTCGGCCCCTTCGTCGAGTTTTCTCAAATCAGAATTGCGCGGGCGAGTCGATTCAAGTTGACGCAAATCGCCACCCATTTTTTTCGATTGATCGGTCAATTGAGCCAGGTTGTCACTCAGGTGCTGCGCCCCCTGGTGAACCGCCTTGGCCGCAACCGAGGCTTGGCTTGCGCCTTGGTTCAGTTCCTCCGCCCCGTGGTGGAGCTCTTGCAGACCTTGGCGCAAACGGGTGACGCTTTGTTTGGAGCCTGCGGCATTCACCAGCACCAAAGACCACCTTTTGGTGTTCAGGCTTTCGTTGATTTTGTGGCCCAGCTCGGTCGCAAATTGCTGCGCCATGCGAGCCGACTCGAGGTGGTTGCCTTGCGAGGCAAACACCACCAATTGGCCTGCGCCCACTTGCTCACCGGGCACGGCGTTGGCACTGAAGTTTTTGGGAATGATCAAGGCAAAAGCCAACTGACCTTGCTTCACTTTCGTGCGAGCCGCCGCCTCATCTCCCATCAACCGATAGTCAAATCGGGCCTGGTCTTTCAGCATGTCGCTCAGCTCTTGTCCCACGTTGACCTGCTGGTCGCGGTAGACAAGACCTTGGTCAAGATTGACCAACCCCACCTTGAGCTCGTTGCTGTGGGCGGCGGGATCCCAAATGCTCGACAGATAAATCAGGCTGTACAGGCAGGGGATCAGAGCCACGACGGCGATCGACCACAGCAATTTCGCTCGGCGCACGAAAAAACCGACTTCTATGCGAGCAATAGAGCGTGATTGCCGAAGTATTTGGATCAACAGGCTCATGGGGTTTCGATTATTTTTTCTGTCAGCATTTTATTGGGCCATTGGGCCATTGGCCATTGGCCATTGAGGCTGAGCCATTGAAACATTTGAAACTGACAGTCTGCTTCACGCGGCGGCTTGGCTGCCCGGCATGTGGCAGAAACCTACTGGCCAGGGGAATGCCGCCCTTTTTCCACTGCTTTTTGGGGTGTTTCTTGTTACGGCCCCCTCAAACCGCTGAGCACAGAGACAATGGTGAAAAATAGGACCAACGCACCTTCGAAAGCGCATCTATGACCCCCTTGAAAATTGATTTCGTGTCCGACATTGCCTGCCCTTGGTGTGCGGTGGGTTTGGGGGCACTTGAGAAAGCCCTCAACCTTTTGGAGGGCGAAGTACAGGCCCAATTGCACTTTCAGCCCTTTGAGCTCAACCCACACATGCCCCCAGGTGGGCAAGATCTGGGAGAGCACCTGACTCAAAAATACGGCTCAACCCCGGAGCAACAAGCGCAGATTCGGCGCACCATTTCTGAGCGCGGCGCCGAAGTGGGTTTTCAGTTCCATCCCGGCGGTCGTGGCCGCGTTTACAACACCTTCAATGCCCACCGCTTGCTGCATTGGGCCGAGGGGCAGGGCGCTGGCGCGCAACATGCCCTGAAAAAAGCTTTTTTAGAGGCCTACCAAGGGCGCGCTGAGTGCATGGAAGACCCTGAGGTCTTGTTGGCCAGTGTCAAAGCCGCAGGTCTGGATGAGCCTGCCGCGCGCGCGGTGCTGTCCAGCGATGCCCACAGCACCGAGGTGCGTGAACGGCAACAGTTTTATGCGCAAGCGGGTATCCGTTCGGTGCCGGCCATCATCATCAATGACAAGCACCTGATTTCTGGCGGGCAACCGGTTGAAGTCTTTGAGCAAGCCTTGCGCCGCATTGCATCGGGCGAAGTGTCTTGAAGACGGCGATGAACGCCAGCAAGAACAGGCCTCAACTGATGGGCACGACTGTTTCGCGCCGCGGTTGGTGCGTTGGGTTGGCGGCCGGCCTGGGTGCTTCGTGGTGCGCACTCACGCCGGGCGTCGCCTTGGCCGAGAATGCGGCTGTCTTGACGTGGGGCGGACGCGAAGGCTTGGGCCTGTTGGCCCGCGAGTGGCGACGCGAAGGGGGCGTGTTGTTGATTCGGCACGCGGCCACCGAACCCGGTTTGGGCGATCCGCCAGAGTTTGTGTTGGGCCAATGCCGAACCCAGCGCAACTTGAGTGAAGAAGGCCGCCAAGCCTCGCGCCAATTGGGCTTGGCGTTCCGCCAACTCGGCATCCAACCCGATGCGGTGCGCTCCAGCCAATGGTGCCGGTGCCAAGACACCGCGCGTTTGGCGTTTGGCCAGTTCGAAGACTGGCCGGCCCTCAACTCCACTTTTGCCGGGCAAGGTGACGCGGCTGCGCAGCAAGTGGCGTTGCGTCAGCGGCTACAAAATTTGCCCGCGGGCCGCATGGAGGTTTGGGTCACGCACCAAGTCAACATGACGGCATTGACCGGCGCTTATCCGGCCATGGGGGAAGGTTTTTTGGTGAATCGGCAAGCGCGTTTGCTGGCCCGTGGTGGGTTGGCGGTATGAGCGCAAGCCTGCCTGTGCTGACGGTTTACTTTGACGGCTCGTGCCCGCTGTGTCGGCGCGAGATGGCAATTTACCGCCGCTTGCCACAAGCCCAGTCGATGGCGTGGGTGGATGTCAGTGATGCCCCCAACAACTTGGGCGGCTTGAGTTGCGCGGCCGCCATGGCCCGCTTTCATGTGCGCGATGCAGACGGCAACTTGTTCAGCGGGGCGGCTGCTTTTTCAAAAATGTGGCGCTTGTTTCCGGGCTGGCGCTGGTTGGGCTGGTTGTCCGCATGGCCGCCCATGTCCTGGTTGTTTGAAATGGCATACCGGATTTTTTTGCCATTGCGTCCCGCTTTGCAAAAAGCCGTGCGCCGTGCGACAGGTGAGGGGGCGCCATGACACGTCGTTTCTTCAAAAGGGCCATCTGGCCGGGGACGGGCATCTTTTGGGCATGTACAGCTTGGGCTGTGGTGTCCTCGCCAGTGTCTTCGTCAGTGTCCTTACCAGTATTGGCGCAAGGGGTTGATGCGGTGCCATTGGGGACTTGGGCCATTGACCGAACCGAGGTCACCATCGGCCAGTTTGAGCGTTATGTGCGGGCCACCCAGACCGTGACACGCGCCGAAAAAGAGGGCGGCGGGTTTGAGTTTGGTGCTGGCTGGGAGCGGCGGCCCGGATGGACTTGGCGCAAGCCCGATGGGGTGGCCGCCAGCGCAGATTTGCCTGCTGTGCACTTGGACTATGCCGAGGCCCAGGCCTATTGCCAATGGGCTGGCGGGCGCTTGCCAACCGGTGCCGAGTGGCAAAAAGCTGGCTTCACCGAAATGCGCGATGCCCCTCCAAAGCCGTGGGTCAAAGGCCGAACTTATCCCTTTGCCACGGGGGACAGCCCCCAAGGCGCCAACACCAGTGACCCCGACCCTTGGCCGCGTGCGGCGCCCGCTGGGGCCACTCGCCAAGGCGTGAATGGTCTCTACGACATGGGTGCCAATGTGTGGGAATGGACCACCGATGCGCGCGGCAAAGAACGACGCACGGTGGGCGGCTCTTGGTGGTACGGCGCCTACAACATGAAGGCCGATGTAGAGGCCTTCAAGCCCGCAGACTTTTATGCGGTTTACATTGGCTTTCGCTGCGCCTACGACCTCAAACCGTCAGGCGTGCCATTGAAGAAAACTTCGCCATGATGGATTCTTTGCCCGACGGTTACCGTGCGCTGGTGATCGGTGCCCAAGGCGCGATCGGCAGTGCTTTGTTGCAGCAGCTGCAGGCGGATGCGCGTTGCGCTTTGGCGCATGGGGTCTCGCGCCAAACCCAGCCGGGGCTGGATCTGTTGCACGAATCCAGCATACAAGCCTGTGCAGAAGCGTTGGCGCCGCTGGCACCATTTCATTTGATCTTGGATGCGACAGGCGGCTTGTCTGTGAATGGCCGTGGTCCAGAAAAACGTTTGGACGAGTTGTCGGCCCAACCACTGCTGGACAGCCTGCACTTGAATGCCGTGGGGCCTGCCTTGTTACTCAAGCACTTTGTGCCCTTGCTGGCATCAGGCCAGCGCGTGATTTGGGGCAAATTGTCAGCCCGTGTCGGCAGCATCGAGGACAACCGCAAAGGGGGTTGGTACGGCTACCGGGCCGCCAAGGCGGCACTCAACATGGTGTTGCAAACCACTGCCATTGAGGTGACGCGCCGCAGGCCACTGGCGGTGATCGCGGCCTTGCAGCCGGGCACTGTGCAGTCGGCGTTGAGTCAGCCTTTTGTGGGCGACGATGCCATGTCGCCCGACACCTCGGCCACGCGCTTGTTGACGGCGCTGAATGGTTTGCAGCCCACAGGGCGTGCGCAGTTTGTCGACCACCAAGGACAGCACATTCCTTGGTGACCAGCACCGAGAAGGCGCTGAGCCGGCTCAACCCAGCGCTTTGGCGATCTTTTGGCGAGGCACGGTAGGTTTGGGGCACTGCCCTTTGGGCAAATCAAACCACTGGCGCACATCGGACTCGACGCCCACACCGTGCATGAAGTTGTAGATGGCTTTTTTCAGGCCTTCGCCAAGCAGGTCGTGGTCCACGCCCGGGGGCATGGGCGTGGGGTCGACAAAACCCACATCGTTTTTCGCGAAGGTGCCCTCTGGCAAGGGCAACAACGTCACACCATAGGCCTCGGGCTGCAAGCCAACAGGGGAGTGCACGGTGCACACAAAGCGATGGAAAAAACCGCTGTGAATGCAACCGTTTTCGAACAACTGGCGCACATATTCCAGCGCGTCCACGGTGTCTTGCACCGTCTGGGTCGGAAAGCCGTACATCAAGTAGGCGTGCACCAACACGCCCGCGTCGGCAAAGCCTTTGGTGACCTGTGCCACTTGCTCGACGGTGACCCCTTTTTTCATCAAGTTGAGCAGGCGATCTGAGGCCACCTCGAGCCCCCCCGACATGGCAATGCAGCCACTTTGTGCCAACAAATCGCACAGTTCGGGGGTGAAGGTTTTTTCGAACCGGATATTGCCCCACCAAGAAATTTGCACACCGCGTCGCAACAGTTCTTCGGCCAGCGCTTTGAGGGCTTTGGGCGGCGCGGCTTCGTCGACAAAGTGAAAGCCCGTTTGGCCAGTTTCGGCCACGATTTTTTCAATTCGGTCGACCAAGGTGCTGGTCTGCGCGGTCTCATAGCGGCTGATGTAGTCGAGGCTGACATCGCAAAAACTGCATTTTTTCCAGTAGCAACCATGCGCCACAGTCAGTTTGTTCCAGCGCCCATCGCTCCATAGGCGGTTCATGGGGTTGAGCATGTCCAGCAACGACAAATAGCGGTGCAGCGGCAGACCCTCCCAGGTGGGGGTGCCCACATCTTCAAAAGCGATCTCGGGCTCTTGCAGGTGGATGTATTGCACTTGCCCCGCCGGGTTGCGCACGAAGGTGCGTTGCAGTCGCTGTGCACTGCGTTGGCCCTGCAGGTGCTCAATCAGACTCAGCAGCGGACGCTCTCCGCCGTCCAGCGTCACATAGTCCACATGGTCGAAGACACGTGCGTCTTTCAACTCGCGCAACTCGGTGTTGACAAAGCCACCCCCCAGCGCAATGCGAATGGCGGGGTGGGCCCGCTTGATGCATTGGGCAATGCGAAACGCGGCGTACACCGACCCCGGAAAGGGCACCGACAACAACACGAGTTGCGGTTGGTGGTGCTCAATGGCTTGTAAGGCCAAGTTTTCGAGCGTGGTGTCGATCAGGTTGGGGGGCTGTGCCAAGGCCGCTGACAGGGCGTCAAAACTGGTTTGGCTTGCGGCCAAGCGTTCGGCGTAACGCACAAACTCAAAGCCTTCATCCACCGCGTCGCGCAACACATCGGCCACATCGTTCAGGTACAGCGTGGCCAAGTGTCGGGCGCGATCGGTTTGTCCCAGTGCGCCAAAAGCCCAGCCAATCGGGTCGCCCGTGCCATCATCGTCATACGCATCCAGTGCGGCAAAGCGAGGACCTTCTGGCAAAAAACCACGACCCGCAATGCGGTGGCTGAGGGTGCTGTCGCGGCCTTGCAAAAAGGCGATGACGGGCTCGATGGTGGCGGCGTAGGCAGCGAAATGGTCTAAGAAAAAATTGACAGGTCCTGACCGGTCTTCCACCGGCAATGACAGCGCGGCGTCGCGCAATGCGCTCAAGCCACTGCGGTTGAGCAAGGCCAAAACGGTGGCCAGTGCCAAGTCTTCTTGCGCCGCCTCGATGCCCCTCGAACGCAAAAAACCCGTCAGGTAGGCAGTTGACGGGTAGGGCGTGTTGAGCTGCGTCATCGGAGGGATGAGGCTGAGCACTTTGAACGGAGAGGGGCGGGTCATCAGGCGCGGTTTGGGCAGGGCGTTGGCGTGATTATCAACGGGCATTAATATCCAGCAGCCCCAGTGGTGACTGCACCCGACCATTTTCTCAGATGACCCCCATGCCCGAGACCCCTCCAGAAGCTGCGTTTTCACTGTCTGCCTTGGTGGTGCAACCCGCTGCGCGCACCCCGCTGACCCCCGCACAGCGCCGTTTCAATGAATTGTTGGCCCGAATCGAGGTGCTCACAGCGCAGATTCAATCATTGGAGGCCTGGTCTGATCGCCACCGTTATGCGCACATTCAAAACCTGCGAGAGTCGCAGCAACTGACCCAGCAACACCGCAAAAGCCTGCTTTTTTTGTTGCACGAAAAATACCAAACCGCCGACCTGTCGGCGCAACAGCAACGCATGGCGCATCGCAAATTGCGCAGTTTGCTGGGCCAACTGGCCGACACCGCTGACCCTCAAGTGCGGGTCTTGGCAGACTTGTATGTGAGCGAGGAAGAGGTGCAAGAAGAAGCCCAAGCGCAGGCCGAGGCGGCTCAGCGTTTGCGTGAACGCATAGAGCAAGCGCTGGGGCAACCCATCGAAAAACCCAGCCAGTACCAAACACCAGATGAGATGCTGGCGGCTGGCATGCGCCAGTGGCAACGCCAGCATCTCATCTGGTGTTTGGT
>JBJOIR010000008.1:0-51717 GCA_046047055.1 Pseudomonadota bacterium
TCGCACGGCTTCAGCGCACCGTCTCGCACCAAACCGCTGATCTCACGGCTGACGGTTTCAAGTTTGATGTCGAGCATGGCACCCATGTCGTCGCGCGCAAAAAATGAAGTGAAGCTTGGCTGCTCGGAGTCGCGCATTTTCAGGGCCAAGGCAGCCACTCGCTGTCGGGCCGAGCCAAAATTCAAGTCGGCCAACCAGTCGTCAGCATCCTTCAAAGCTTGCTGCCACTTTTGCATGAGCCGCTTGTGCAGCCTCGGTGAATTGGACGACAAATGGTGCAACACCGACAAGGGGATGCGGCAAACCTGCGTATCGACCAAGGCAATGGCCTCTGTGTCATAGCGGGCGTTGGCCAAAGCTTCCAATCCGGCGACATCGCCGGGGCGCAGCACACGCACAATGCGTTCGCGACCATCGGCGGTGGCACGCACCAACTTGACCATGCCCTTGCGCAAAGTAAAAACGCCCAATGCAGTTTCGCCCTCGGTGTACAGGGGTGCATCGGCGGTGAACACCATGTCATCAATGGGCGTATGGATTTCGCCGAAATCTTGCTCATTCAGATCGGCAAAAAGCACCATCTCGCGAATACCGCAATTGCGGCAGTCAGAGGTGCCTTTCCAGGCCGATTCAACCTTGATGGGAATCATGAAAGTAATTTAGCATGTTGACCATGCCCCTGGCTGTCACCCGTTTGCATCCTCAAAGTGCTTTGCGTCCTTGCGCCAGACGCTCCTCAAGATAAGGACCATAAAAGTCCGGCAAATAAGCCCCCTCCATGCGCTCTGCAACCTCTTTGCCGCCGGGGCCAAAAAACAGCAAAGTGGGCGTAATGGAGACTTTCCACAGGCGTGTCAGTTGGTCGTGCGTGGTGAGCTTGCCGGCAAAGTCGAGCACCGGCTGGTTTTGGCGCATGTCCACCTGAACAATCACCGTCCCGCTTTTTTGCATTGGAGATAGATGGCTTTGCCGAGCTTGGCGGCAAAACACACACCCCTCTAGACTCACCATGACGATCAAGGGCTGTTTGTTCTTGACGGCTCGGGCGAGTTCATCGGGCAGCGACTGGGCAGCAGGCAAGTTGGCGGCAGCCGGCTGCGCATGCAAAAGTCCGCCGCCGAGAGAGGCGCCCGCCAGCAAGAGCCACTCGCGACGACGCCAAGCTTGAGGGGAAAAGTCAGTCGGGATCACAACCATGAATCAAGAACAGTGGACAATAGCGGGTTTTGTGCTGGCGAGTCGAGTCTTTTGATCTGCCGCTGATGAATATAAGAAATCAATGAATTATTGGAGAAATCCATGAATCTCGCAAGCTTGATTGAAACTTGGGGCGACTCCAACGTGCTGCTCATGGCGGGCGCATTGGTCGGTTTCATCTTTGGATTTGCGGCGCAACGTACCCGATTCTGTGCCCGCGCCGCCGTGATTGAATGTTGCGAAGGCCAAGCCGGTGACCGTTTTAGCGTGTGGTGGCTCGCCTTTGGCGCCTGTTTGGTGGGTGTGCAAGTGTTGGTCTTGGCCGGCTGGCTAAAGCCTGCAGATGCCCGTTACATTGCGCCGGTCGGCAGTATTTCAGGTGCCGTGTTGGGCGGCTTGTTTTTTGGGGCAGGCATGATCCTCACCCGAGGCTGCGCCAGCCGATTGCTGATCTTGTCGGCCAACGGCAATTTGCGCGCCTTGCTGTCCGGTTTGGTGTTCGCCGTGATTGTGCAGGCGACCATTGCCGGATGGCTGGCCCCCATTCGACTGGGCATGGCCGCATGGTGGACCGTGGACGGAGGACCCTCGCGCGACTTGCTACAGATTACCGGGATCGGCCCCACCGGCGGACTGGTGTTGGCCCTGCTGGCGATGGTCACCGGGTTTTACTTTTTCTTCAAAACCCATCCTCGTCGCTGGGCCTTGGCGCTGGGCTCAATCGTGGCTGGCTTGAGCATTGCACTGGGCTGGGGCCTGACACAGGCCATTGCCTCTCAATCTTTTGAAGCCGTTCAAATTCAGAGTTTGAGTTTCAGCAGTGGATCGGCTGAAATGCTCATGCGGGCCCTGTCCAGCAGCACCTCACCCAGCCTTGGTTTTGACGCCGGCTTGCTGCCCGCTACATTCTTGGGTTCATTGCTGGGCGCCTTGGTCGGAGGTGACTTCAAGTTCGAGGGTTTCAAGACCGAGAACAAACTGGGTCATTACTTGCTTGGCGCAGTGCTGATGGGCTTTGGCGCCGTCTTGGCAGGCGGCTGCACTGTAGGGGCCGGCATGACCGGCGGCTCTTTGTTTTCACTCACTGCTTGGTTGACATTGATCGCCATTTGGCTGGGTGCAGGCATGGCTTGGCGTATTAACCGCCACATGGGCTGGCCCATCTGACCCTCCCAACCCTTGATGCGCATCAATTGCGCACTCGGTTTTCAAGCTTACATTTCATATCAGTTA
Source organism: Pseudomonadota bacterium (assembly GCA_046047055.1). Taxonomy (GTDB): domain Bacteria; phylum Pseudomonadota; class Gammaproteobacteria; order Burkholderiales; family Burkholderiaceae_C; genus Limnohabitans_A. Next base: position 2,431 of record JBJOIR010000008.1, read on the forward strand.
TGACTGATATGAATGGAGCAGCTTATGGCCATGGCGCAATGGTTAGAAACTTATGGGCAAGGAACCGTCCTGGCGGTTGGCGGGGGACTGATCGGTTTATCCTTCGGATTTTTAGCGCAACGCTCTCGATTTTGTTTACGCGCAGCCGTCATTGAATTCTGGCATCGCCAATTTGGTGAAAAATTGTCGGTGTGGCTGCTGGCATTTGCCTCGGCGGTTATCGGCGTGCAATTGATGGTGTTGATGGGCTGGCTGGACACCAGCAGTGCACGACAAATTTCGGCCAAAGGGAGCTTGTCCGGCGCATTGATTGGCGGCCTGCTGTTTGGCGTGGGCATGGTCATGACGCGCGGCTGCGCCAGTCGCTTGTTGGTGCTGTCGGCCAACGGCAATTTGAGGGCATTGCTCTCTGGTTTGATCTTTGCAGTCACGGCGCAAGCTTCTTTAGGTGGGGCCTTATCGTCCTTGCGCACCATCATCAGCAGTTGGTGGACCGTTGAAGGGGGTGCCTCGCGGGACTTGTTGGCGGTGATGGGCTTGGGGCATTGGGCTGGATTGGCGATGGGTGGCATCTGGTTGCTTGCCGCCTTGTTTTTTGCGCTTCGCAGCCCCCAACGCAGCGCGTGGATGTGGCTGGGCGGCATTGGTTCCGGTTTGGCGGTGGCTGCCGCGTGGGGCTTTAGCCAGTGGGTGGCCGCAGAGTCATTTGACGCCGTGCAAATTCAAGGACTGACTTTCAGCGGCCCCTCAGCCGAATGGCTGATGCGGGTCTTGCATTGGCCAGCCCCTGCGGTGGGCTTCGACTTTGGGCTCATGCCCGGCGTGTTCATCGGCTCTTTGATAGGTGCGCTCATCGGCCGCGACTGGAAGCTTGAAGGCTTTACCGACGGCTACAGCATGCGTCGCTATATCGGGGGTGCAGTCTTGATGGGTTTTGGCTCGATGCTGGCAGGGGGCTGCGCCGTGGGTGCTGGGGTCACCGGCGGCGCCATATTTGCCCTGACCGCCTGGCTCAGCTTGGTCGGTATGTGGCTAGGCGCAGGCCTGACCGACCGTTGGCTCGACGGTGGGGTTTCTTTGGTGACGGCTGTTGTACCTGCCGAGGGCTTCAAACGGCCTTGAAGGTCCTGCTCATTTACCGCTCAAGTACTCGGCCACAGCGGCCATTTCAAGCGCTGACATTTTGCTGGCGATGGCGTGCATCACCGCATTGTCGTTGGTTCGTTCACGTTGATTAAATTGCTTGAGCTGGGTCTCGGTGTACACGGCATATTGCCCCGCCAGACGTGGCAAGGCGGTGGTGCCTTTGGCCTCCGCGCCGTGGCAACTGGCGCAGGCCGCCAAGCCACTGAATTTGTTGCCATTGTGGTAAATGTATTTGCCTACCGCCGCTAGACCAGCATCTTTGGGTGGCTCGACATCGACCGTCTTTTTCTCAAAAAACTTGCCCAACGCCACCATTTCATCTGGGGTCAACTTGGCCACCATGTCGGCCATGGCCGTGCTTTTGCGTTTACCCGACTTGAAGTTTTCCAACTGCTTGGCGGTGTATTCCCAATGTTGGCCGGCTAAGCGAGGGAAAACTTCACTGGAAGACTCCCCCTCTGCGCCGTGACACACGAAACAAACACCGCCCACGATTTTCTTGGCGCGTGCTTCATCGGCCTGGGCCATCGCCGAAGTGGCAACCCCAGTGGTACACAGCGCCACTGCCAAAGAGGCCCAAAAAATGGGCTTGGTCCATGTGTTCATAAGCACTCCTCAAAAAAGCACGCACCACAGCCTATGGGCCTGCGAGAAACATAAAAACTGTCGTAAAAAAACGCCGCTGGCCCAAGGACCGCGGCGTTGTTGAGGTGGGACTTCAAGCCAATGTATCGGCCCAAATGTTGCGTGCCCAAGCCAAAGCGTAACGTCCCTCAAGCTCGTTGGCAGCGCTTGACACACCGCCCGATCCTGGCACGGTCAACATGGTCTTTTTCTCGGCATCGTAGCGGTGAACGCTGGCCACGTGGACCACATCTTCCGAGCTGACAAAGCTGTAGCAGGTGTTGTTGTAGATGGGCATCGGATTCACTTCTTTGCCCATCAGCAAAGCCACCACGGCAGCGGCACAGGTTTTACCGTGCTGGTTGGCCATGTGCCCCGACTTGGGCATGCCAGGCGCGATTTGGATCGAGTCGCCCAGCACGTGGACATTTTTGGCCGCCTTGGACTCAAAGGTCAGGAAGTCAACTTCGCACCAGCGCTTGTTGGCGGTCGCCAAACCTGCGTTGACCGCGATGTCGCCAGCACGCATATTGGGAATCACGTTCAAGACACTGGCCTTGATGTCGTCGTTGAACTCAAACTTCAAAGTGTTGGTGGCCGCATCAACATCGGTCACATTGTGTTTGTTGCGGTATTCGATGATGCCCTTGTAACGCTCAGCCCAAGCTTTTTTGAACAATGGACCTTTGGAGGTGACATCTTCGTTGGCATCCAAGATCAGCACTTTGCTTTTTGGTTTGGCTTTTGTGAAGTACTCGGCAACTTGGCAAGCGCGCTCGTAAGGGCCGGGAGGGCAACGGTAAGGGGCCAATGGAATCGACATGGCAAACACACCACCATCGGGCATGGCTTCGAGTTGTTTGCGCAGCGTAGCGGTTTGCTCGCCTGCTTTCCAAGCGTGCATGACTTTTTCTTTGGCGCCCGCCTTGTTCATACCGGGCAACGATTCCCACATGAAGTCAACACCGGGCGAAACAATCAAACGGTCATACGACAGCTCGGTGCCACCGGCCAGCTTGACGATGCGTTTATCTGCATCGATGCTGTTGACGCGGTCTTTGACAATGTTGACACCGTGACGCTTGGTTAGGTTGTCATAGGGCGTGGTGATATCGGCAAGCGTCTTACTGCCACCAATCACCAAGTTAGAGATGGGGCAAGAAATAAAGGACGAATTGGGCTCGACAAGTGTGACTTGGATTTTTTGCTCAGACCAAAGACGCAGGTATTTGGCTGCCGTAGCGCCGGAATAACCACCGCCGATGACCACGACTTTGGGACCACTTCCGCTACCGGTAGTGGCACAACCCGATACCAAGCCCATGGCGCCTAAAGCGGAGCCGGTCTGCAAAAATTGACGACGTTGCATGGCAGTTTTCCTTATTTTTTCTGTGCGGCAAAGTAAGCAGCAATCGCAACGATTTGCTCGTCGGAATAGCCCTTGGACAGTTGGTGCATGATGGTGGCGGGCTTGCGACCGGCTTTGAAATCCAGCATTTTCTTGACCATGTCGTCCTTGTTAGCGCCAGCCAGTGACTCCATGCCGGGTTGAGCACGGCCGTCGGTGCCGTGACAGGCCGCGCAAGAAGCAGCCCAACTGCGGACATGCAATGGATCGACCTGGGCTTGCGCCAAGCCGGACAAGGCCAGCAAAGCAGCCGCTGTCAAAGTGTGTTGAATCTTCATGGTTTTTCCTCAGTAAACAGGTTATGCGCTGAACAACCAGACGGCTCAGGGACGCAGATAAACAAATTTTTCGTTGGCCTGCAATTTGGCCACCTCGGCAACTCCCGATGGCACCACCTTGGTCTCCATCAGCAGTTTGTCTGGGGAGATTTTCCGAGAAACCAAGGTGTTGTTGCAGACCCGAAATTCCACGCCTTTAGAGGCCAGATCGCTGACGCTTCCAGAAAAAGGCTGGTCCATTTGGTTGGTTGCACCGTCCAACAAAAAGTCGATGCCCAAGCCATGGGTGACGACTACAATTTTGGCCGAGGGGTCGGCAACCAAATGGTTCCGAATGTTGCCGATCGCACGAGACGCTTGTGGGATGCCTTCGCTCAAGTGGTAAACCACCTTGATTTCAGCCCAAGACAATGCACAGGCCAACAAACCGCACATTAAAAGCACTGTTTTTTTCATTCGTAACTCCTTATGTATGGATGTTAGCTTGAACTTCGTCGGTCAGATGCCCGTGAAAACCCGGCTCCAAACTGACGCAATTCTTTCATTCAGAGTCGCTGGCAATTTGCACACACACAGCGCGGCAAAGGGTCACCACACGGTCATTGACGATGCGGTAATAAATTTGCACCCCCTCGCGACGCTTGCCCACCACCCCCGATTGGTAGAGCGTATTCAGGTGTTGGGACATGTTGGGTTGGGTGGTGTCAATTTCGGCCAGCAGCTCACCCACGTTTTTCTCACCATTGCACAGCGCGCTGATGATGCGAAGGCGCATGGGCGCCGACATGACACGAAACACCTCAGCGGCTTTCTCAAAGACCTCTTCAGATTCGGTCAAGACGTTGTCGTCAACTGGAACAGTTTTGCGCATGGTGAGCTCTTCAAATTTTTGTTGCTGCACGATTGTGCGGCAAAAGTTCAAGGCGGAAATGACAAGGTCGCTGAAAAAATGGGGGCCTTGAAATTCATTGCCCGATTAACCCAGAAATGGGCTCATTGTGTCCATTTTTGGAGAAGTTTCAAACCATTGAAAGGTTCTATGCTTATGCCTCAAAGCCATAAGTCACAGGCCACTCAAGGCCAGCAATGGCTGTTTGCTGTCGGAACCCATGGCCTCGCCATCTTGGCTAATATGCGCGCATGAATGCACAGCACACCTTCAGACACCGACTTTTTTTGATCCTCGAGCTCAAAAGCCACCGGGATGAAAAAGCCGCATGGTTTTTTTCTTGGGTTTTGACCTTGATGGTGTTGTGCAATGTGGTGGCGGTGGTTTTGGAGTCGGTTCCCACTTTTGAAGCCCAGCACCACCGCTCATTGGCTTGGTTTGATGCCGCCTCGATCGTCTTTTTCAGCATCGAATACCTGTTGCGCATTTGGACCGCGGCCGAAAAATCGCCCCCCCTCCACCAGGGCGCTACCCGACGCCGCTTGCGCTATGTGCTGAGCTTTCATGGCTTGGTGGATGTGCTGGCGATCTTGCCTTTTTTCCTTCAGTCGCTGTTCCCGGGGCTGGACTTGCGCTTTTTGCGTCTGTTGCGCGTCATGCGCATCTTGAAGTTGTCGCATTTTTCAACCGCGCTAGAGGACCTGTTGGCCTCGATCTACGCCGAGAGAGATGCGTTCATCTCCGCGCTTTACCTGCTGGCCTTGTCGATCCTCATCACCGCCTGTTTGATGTACTACGCCGAGCATGCCTTGCAGCCAGACAAATTTGGCACTATTCCAGATGCCATGTGGTGGTCCATCATCACCATCACCACCGTCGGCTATGGCGATGTGGCTCCCATTTCTGCATGGGGCAAAGTGATTGGCGCCTTCACGGCACTGTCGGGCGTTTTCACCGTCGCGTTGCTCACGGGTATCGTCGCATCGGCATTTGCCACCCGAGTCAGAACGCAGGAAATTGAATTCACCACCGAAGTAGAAGAAGTGCTGAAAGACGGCAACCTGAGCGCCAAGGAGCGGCGCACCATCGAGCACTTGCGCCAAGAATTCAGCCTCACCGAAGACCACGCACGGGCCATCGTTCGGCAAATCATTGAAGAAAAATCGCTGCGCGAGCGGCAGCCTTGATGCGCCAATGCGGGCTGTCAGCGGCAGATGGCCATGAACCCCAGACCCGCGCTGAGGATTGTTCAGTTCTTGGGTTGGCGCAATGTGGTGCTCAACAAGATCACCGGGATCAAGCCCACCAGCACCAGCGCCAGTGAGGGCAAAGCTGCTTCACCCAGGCGCTCGTCACGCGCCAACTGATAGGCCACCACGGCCAGCGTGTCGCTGTTGAATGGTCGCAGCACCATGGTGGCCGGCAATTCCTTCATCACATCCACAAAAACCAGCAACAAAGCCGCCACCGTTGTGCGCTTGAGCAAGGGGGCATGCACTCGGCGCATCAAGCCCCAACCGGTCACGCCCAACATGCGCGCCGAGTCGTCCAAGCTGGCTGGAATGCGCGCATACCCGCTTTGCACCGACTGCAAAGCCACAGCACAAAACCGCACCAAATAAGCCCAAACCAAGCCCAATGAGGTGGCGGTAATCCAAGCGCCAGCCGAAGAGGCTGGCCAGGTTTGTTGCAACCAGCCCACGGGCAAGAGCAAGCCCACCACCACCACAGCGCCAGGAATGGCATAGCCCAAGCCGACCAACTGAATGGCCCCTTGGCTGATGCGGTCAGCCCGGGTGCGCACACTGAAAGCTAAGGTGAGTGCGACCCCCACGGCCAGCAAGGCCGTGATACCGCCCAAGCGCAAGCTGGTCAAGGCCCACTGGCCAAACCGCTCCCATGGGATATCGGTGGGCTCCGCCATCATGGCCCGCAGCATGATGAGCACGGGCAATACAAAACCCAACAGCACGGGCAGGCCGCACACGGTCCAGGCCAACACGCGACGAGCCCCCGTCAATTGGGCCGGCTGGGCTTCTGCCGAGCCCTGTCTTGAGCCACGACCTTGGTTGAAGCGCATGCGTTTTTGGGCACGCTGCTCCAATTGCAACAAGAGCACCACCACCGCCAGCAACACCGTGGCCAGTTGGGCCGCAGCGATGCGGTTGTCCATCGACAACCACGCTTTGTAAATGCCAGCCGTGAAGGTCTGTATGCCAAAGTAACTGGACACCCCAAAGTCAGCCAAGGTTTCCATCAGGGCCAAAGCCACGCCAGCTGCCACGGCAGGACGTGCCAAGGGCAAGGCAATTTCACGAATGCGCCGAGACAAAGGAGCTCCCAACAAACGGGCCGCCTCCATCAAGCCAGAGGCCCGCTCGACCAATGCGGTGCGGGCCAGCAAGTACACATAAGGGTAGAGCGACAGGGTGAACACCAGCGCCGCGCCCCAAACACTGCGCACATCGGGCCAGAGGCGCCCTTGCCAACCCATCGCTTCACGAAGCGCCACTTGCAGTGGGCCACTGAACTGCAAAAAGTCGGTATAGGCGTAGGCCACCACGTAGGCCGGCATGGCCAGCGGCAACAGCAGCAACCACTCAAAAAGCCCCCGGCCTGGAAAATCAAACAGCGTGACCAGTGCCGCCGTAGCCAAACCTATGACCGTCACGCCCACCGCCACCATGAGGCACAGCGCCAGCGACGTCAGGGCGTAATCGGGCAGCACGGTGCTGGCCATCTCTCGCAATATTTGAGCGCTTTGCCCACTCCACTGCAGCCACGAAGCCAGCACGGCCAGCACTGGCAAGGCCAAAGCCAATGCCAACACGGCGTACAACAAGGAAGGAAGGCCCGCGCAACGGCGGACCAAGGTGGCAAGCATCAAAGACAGGCGGTCAAAAAGGTCATGGCTTATTGTAGGAGCCTGCCCTCTGGCCCCTGAGACACAAGGGCCGGGCGACTCATCTGTGACGGGCCCATGCACCGAAGGCGGGAATTGCAACCTGCCTACAATCAAGCCCATGTTTCTCGAGCTCCGACAACTGGACATTCAGTACCCCGGCAACCCCACCCCTGCAGTGCGCGGGGTGAATTTGGGCTTGCGTGCGGGTGACATTGGCGTCTTGATCGGACCCTCGGGCTGCGGCAAAACCACACTCTTGCGCGCCGTGGCAGGTCTTGAGCCCGTCTCTGGCGGCCAAATTTTGTTGTCTGACAGAACCGTCAGCGAGTTGGGCCATACCGAGCCGGCCGAGCGTCGGCGCATTGGCATGGTGTTCCAAGACTACGCGCTGTTTCCACACCTGGATGTGGCCAGCAACGTGGGCTTTGGCGTGCAGCACTTGAACAAAACAGCGCGCCAGCAGCGCATCGCCGAGGTGTTGGATTTGGTGGGCCTTGCAGGGTCTGACAAACGCTACCCCCATGAATTGTCAGGTGGGCAGCAACAACGCGTGGCGCTGGCCCGGGCCTTGGCACCCAAACCCGACTTGTTGCTGTTGGACGAACCGTTTTCTAACTTGGACATTGACTTGCGTGAGCGGCTGGCCCATGAGGTTCGCAACATTTTGAAAGCAGCCAAAGCCACCGCTTTGTTGGTCACACACGATCAGCTCGAGGCGTTTGCCATTGGCGATGTCATCGGGGTCATGAACGAGGGCCAGTTGCACCAGTGGGACGACGCCTACAGCCTGTACCACCGGCCTGCGACCCGCTTTGTGGCGGACTTCATTGGACATGGCGTCTTCACACCCGCCACCTTGCGCGAAGTGAACGGACAGGTGATGGTGGACACCCCGGTGGGCACCTTGAGCGATGTTTCTGAATGCCCTTTGCCTTGCTCTTTTGAAGGTGGGCAGTGCGATGTGCTGTTGCGGGCGGACGACATCGTGCATGACGACCATGCACCGGTCAAAGCCGAGATCATCCGCAAAGCATTTCGGGGCTCAGAATTTTTGTACACCCTGCGACTGGCCAGCGGCGATTTGCTGATGGCCCATGTGCCCAGCCACCATGACCACAAGTTGGGTGAGTGGATCGGAATTCGCGCTGAGGTTGACCACGTGGTGACTTTCAACCGCGCTTGCCCGATGAACAACCGCGAGCTTTGTCAGATGCCTTGTGCCAAAGCCGAGGCTTGTGAACACACCGACCCGCAGTACCAGCCCCAAACACAAGCTGTCAAATTCATCTGACCGATTGCGGCGACTGCCGCAACTCTCACGCCTTCACTCGCGCTGCATAGCGCCCTGACATTGCGTGTCTGGCTGTCACAGCCGTTTTTCGTCCATCCCGTCCATCCCATCCATCCCATCCATCCAATGGCCCTCAACTTGTGGCGCATGGCCGCATTTCACGGATGCAATTGAAGGACGCAATTGACGGACGCATTTACAAAATCTGCATTGCACCCCATGATGAACAAAAGAATACAAAATAATTCATGGAGGCGACGTGCAACACCCCACCAGCGACCCACCCAAATTAGTAACCCTTGAAGATGCCCCCGTGGTGCATTGGGTTCAGCAACTGTTGGAACAGGCGGTCAGCCTGAAGGCTTCCGATTTGCACTTTGAGCCCTACGAGCACCTGTACCGGGTGCGCATGCGCATCGATGGCGAGTTGCGCGAGATGGCCAGCCCACCCATGGCACTGAAAGACCGGCTGGCTTCTCGCATCAAGGTGCTGTCGCGCCTGGACATTGCCGAAAAACGGATCCCACAAGATGGCCGCATGAAACTCTTGCTCAGCAGTGGGCGAGAACTCGATTTGCGGGTCAGCACCTTGCCCACCTTGTTTGGCGAAAAATTGGTGATCCGCATCTTGGACTCGGCACAAGCCCAACTGGACCTGACCCGCTTGGGGTATGAGCCGCAAGATCTCGACCGATTGATCGAAGCCATTCGCAGGCCCCATGGCATGGTGCTGATGACCGGGCCCACCGGCTCGGGCAAAACGCAGTCGCTCTATGCCTGCCTGAACTTGTTGAACACGGCAGAGCTGAACATCGCCACCGTAGAAGACCCCTGCGAAATTCAATTGCACGGCATCAACCAAGTGAATGTGCAAGGCAAACCAGGCTTGACTTTTGCCATTGCGCTGCGGGCCTTTTTGCGCCAAGACCCGGATGTCTTGATGGTGGGAGAGGTGCGCGATTTAGAGACCGCCAACATCGCAATTCAGGCGGCGCAAACGGGGCATCTGGTGTTGTCAACCCTGCACACCAACGACGCGCCCAGCACTTTGGTGCGCTTGCGCAACATGGGCACGGCGTCTTACAACATCGCCGCCAGCGTGAGCCTGATCACCGCCCAGCGTTTGCTGCGCTGTCTGTGCCCCTTGTGCAAAGCATCGGTGGATTTGCCCTTGGCCGCATGGCGCCAAGCGGGTCTGCCTGAGGGCGTTATTGCTGCTGCCAGCGCCCCGGCTTTTGTGCCCATTGGGTGCGCGCATTGCCATAAAGGTTTTTTGGGGCGCACGGGTATTTTTCAGGTCATGCCCGTGAGCCCCGCCATGCAACAGCTGATCTTGCAAGAGGCGGGGCAACAAACTTTGGCTGAACTGGCCCAGCACGAAGGCGTGGGCACATTGCGCCAAGCGGGTTTGCAAAAAGTGTTGCAAGGCATCACCTCCATGAACGAGGTTTTAGCCAATACCCATGGCCATGGCCATGCTCAGTCCCAGCCACACCCTCACTTCGGCGCATGAGCAAGCCCCCACACACTGGCACAAAACCGACATTTACATGGCAAGGCCTAGATGAAGAGGGTCGTCCGATTCAAGGCCGCGTGCAGGCCCAAGCGGCCGGTTTAGCCCGTGCCCAACTGCGCCAGCAAGGGGTCCATCGCATCAGACTGCAACGTTTGTGGTGGGATCGACCCAAGCCCGTTCGACCCGCAGAGCTGTCGCTCATGACGCGCCAGTTGTCCGCCCTGTTGCAGGCCGGCATTCCTTTGCTGCAATCACTCGAAATGCTGTCGCGGAGTTTGCCTTCGCAGACGCTGGTGAACATCGTGCAACAGGTGCACCTTGACGTCGCTTCAGGCACCGCCTTGCATGCGGCGCTGGCCCAGCACCCCAGCGTCTTCAGCGGGCTCTACACCAGCATGGTGCAAGCCGGTGAGTCAGCGGGCATTTTGGACACCATGATGGCGCGATTGGCCCACACCTTGGAAAAAAATGAAAGCCTGCGTTCGCGCGTTCGTTCCGCATTGATGTACCCCGCGGCAGTGATGGGCGTGGCTTTAGGCGTGTTGGCCTTGATCTTGGTTTTTGTTGTGCCCGTTTTTGAAGAAGTTTTCAAATCGTTCGGCGCTGAATTGCCTTGGCCGACCCAATGGGTGGTGACCTTCAGCGAGGGTTTGAGCCGCTATGGCCCGGCAGCTGTCTGCGTTCTGTTGCTGCTGAGCCTGTGGCTTTGGCAAGCACCACCTGAACGGCGTGCTCACTTCATGGCAGCACGAGACCGGTGGTTGATCAGACTGCCGCTGTTGGGGCCCCTCATCGGCACAGCCGCAGTGACGCGATGGGCACAAACCTTGTCAGCCTTGTTGGCAGCGGGTGTCCCGCTAGAAGAAGCTTTGCAACCGGTCGCACAGGCTTGCAACCACGCGGACTACACCCAAATGACGCTGCAACTGCAAAGGCAGGTGGCACAAGGCAGCCGCTTGAGTGAGGGCATGGCCAGCAGTGGTCTTTTTCCTGCCATGGTGGTTCAACTGTGTGCCACAGGCGAAGAAACCGGGTCTTTAGAGCATTTGTTGGACCGGGCCGGGGGATTGATGCAGACCGAATTGGATGACCGTGTGAATGGCTTGGCCGGATTGCTTGAGCCCTTGATCATTGTGCTGCTGGGCGGCCTGATTGGCGGTATTCTTGTGGCCATGTATTTGCCTATTTTTCGTCTCGGTCAGGTGTTCTGAGATGACCCATGATTGGTTTTTTGGGACAGCGGCCGCAGTGCTGGGCCTGGCCGTGGGCAGCTTTTTGAATGTTGTCATTTATCGCCTGCCCAAAATGATTGAGCGGCAGTGGGCGGAAAGTGCTGATCTGGGCACTGCTTCAACCCACGGCGAAGCTGCAAAACCCTTCAACATCGCCACACCCGGCTCGCACTGCCCACATTGTCGGCATGGGCTGTCGTGGGCAGAAAAAATTCCGGTGTTCAGTTTCTTGGCGCTCAAGGGGCGTTGCCGCCACTGCCAAACGCCCATCGGTTGGCGCTACCTGGTGATCGAGTTGTTGACGGCCGGTCTGTTTGTATGGAGTTATGCCACCCACGGCCTGACGCCTGCAGCGTTGGCTTGGGCCGGGTTTGCCGCCACCTTGTTGACGCTGGCCGCCATTGATGCCGACACCACCTTGTTGCCCGATGCCTTGACCCAGCCCTTGGTGTGGGCGGGGTTGCTGGTGACCAGCTGGGGCGTGGGCCGGGTTGATTTGGCCACCGCCTTGTGGGGCGCTGTTGGCGGGTATTTGTCACTGTGGTCGGTGTATTGGTTGTTCAAGGGGCTCACCGGCAAAGAGGGTATGGGTCAGGGTGACTTCAAACTCTTGGCCGCGATGGGCGCCTGGCTGGGCTGGCCCAGCCTGCTGTCCTTGGTCTTGATCGCCTCCCTCACCGGTATCGCCGGGGGGTTGTGGCTGCGCTGGCAAAACCGCCTGTCCGAAGACGGCTATATTCCGTTTGGTCCTTTTTTGGCTTTGGCAGGTCTGTGGGTCATGGCCTTTGGCCCCCTGCCCCTTTTGCCTCTTTAACCCATGAGCAATCAGCGAATTTGGCGCATCGGCCTTACCGGTGGCATTGGCAGCGGCAAGAGCACCGTGGCTGGCATGTTGGCCGCCCGCGGCGCTGCCGTGATCGACGCCGATGCCATTTCGCGCAGCCTGACTGCCACTGGGGGACGCGCGATTGCCGCCATTGCGCAAGCGTTTGGGCGGCACATGATCGATGCCCAAGGTGCACTTGACCGTCAGGCCATGCGCCAAGAGGTTTTTAAAAATCCAGAATCCAAAAAACAGCTGGAAGCCATCGTTCACCCCTTGGTGAGCCAGATCACCCAAGAGCAAGCCCAAGCCGCAATCCATGCAGGCCGACACGTGTTGGTGTTTGATGTGCCCTTGCTCGTGGAATCGGGCGAGCGTTGGCGCAAACAGGTGGACCGCGTGGTGGTGGTCGACTGCGATGCCCAAACCCAACGGCAAAGGGTGGTGGCCCGAAGTGGTCTGGCTCTCGACGAGATTGACCGCATCATGGCCCAACAAGCACCCAGGTCGGCGCGCTTGGCCGTGGCCGATGCCGTGATCTTCAACCAAGACCTCCCTCTGTCTGAATTAGAAGCCAAAGTGGCTCAATTGGCCGTCAACTTCGGGCTATGATGGCGGCACTGAAAGAAGCCTCGTGATCCTGTACGAATACCCTTTTAATGAACGCATTCGCACTTACCTGCGATTGCAGCAACTTTTCAACCGCATGGGCCAATTGATGGCCCGAACGGAAGCGGTGGATCACCACTTTGCGCTGACCACGCTGTTTGAAATCATCGAGGTGGCTTCCCGCTCTGAGCTGAAGTCGGATGTTCTCAAAGATCTGGAACGCCAAAAACAGCTCTACAACGGCTATCGCGGCAACCCCGCCATTTCTGAAAAAGCACTGGACGGTGTGATTGCCCAATTGGACGAGCACTTTGAGTTGCTCAACCAAGTCAGCGGCCGCATCGGCCAAAGCCTGAACGACAACGATTTTTTGATGGCTTTGCGCAGCCGGGCCGTCATTCCTGGTGGCACCTGTGAGTTTGATCTGCCGGCCTACCATGCCTGGCAACACCACGAAGCCGCCAGCCGCACCCAAGACCTCACGCAGTGGTCCGCGCCCTTTGCGCCATTGGCTCAAGCCATCAAGATGTTGCTGCAAATGTTGCGCGAATCTGGCAGCAGCCAAAAAGTCATGGCCACCGCCGGACAGTTGCAACAAAATTTGCCGCAAGGCCGCACCTTCCAACTCTTGCGTCTGAAAATTGAACCTTCGCTGGGCATCACCCCCGAGATCAGCTGCAACCGCTTGCTGGTGGTGATCCGCATGATGCGACAGCAAGCCGATGGCAAATTGGTGGCCACCACCGATGACGTGCCCTTTGAGATGACTTTGTGCGCATGAGCGAGTCTGGTCAGTCGCCCGACTTTGCGCCTCGCCAAGTGCGCTGCCCCGCTTGCTCGGGTACCAGCCTTTACAGCAGTGCCAACCCTTATCGCCCCTTTTGCAGTGCGCGCTGCAAAGGTGTGGACTTGGGCGCATGGGCCAGTGAAGAGTTCAAATTGCCAGACGAAAAACCCCTCGACGAGCCCTTTGGCGATCCGCGTTTGCAATAAGCGCCATCGTTGCACTTGCAGCGGCAACCCGCCCCTTCGTGATGGATTTTTTAGCGGTGCGTCGCGGCCATGAATTGGCGCTCTTCGGCCAACCAGCCCAACACAGGCACCGTGCCCGGCAACACCGGCACCACATCTACCGGCAAGGTCTGCCAAGCGTGTGATTGCCCTTCGCGCATTTGCAGCTCACCCACCCAATGGATCACCTTGCAAAAATGCAGCCGCACCAAGGCATGGGGGTAATCGACCATCTGGGTTTTCCAAGTGGGTGCTGCGCCAATTGTGATGCCCAGTTCTTCTTGCAATTCACGCCGCAGCGCTTGCTCGACCGACTCGCTGGTCTCTAATTTGCCGCCCGGAAACTCCCAGTACCCGGCGTACACCTTGCCCTCGGGGCGCGAGGTCAGTAAAAACCGATCGCCTTGCATCAAGACGCCGACAGCGACATCGACCACCGCCCGCTCGGCCTGACCCGCGGCCAAGTCTTCGCGTTTTCGCTCGGCATCGGCCACCAACAAATTTTGGCTCATGCCCGGTCCGACTGTCGGCCCATCATGTCGCGCGCAAACTGATAGGCCACTCGGCCGCTGCGTGAACCGCGCTCCAAAGCCCACAACAGCGCATCGGGGCGTGCCGCCTCAATTTGTGCCGGGGTGGCCCCCAACGCGCTGAGCCACTGACCGACGATGGTCAGGTACTCGTCTTGCGAGAAGGGGTAGAAACTGATCCAAAGACCAAAACGCTCGGACAAAGAAATCTTCTCTTCCACGCCTTCGCCGGGGTGCACCTCACCGTCCTCGGTGTGCTTGTAGGTGAGGTTTTCACTCATGTACTCGGGCAACAAATGGCGTCGGTTGCTGGTGGCATACACCAACACATTGGGCGTTGAAGCAGCGACCGTTCCGTCGAGTATGGATTTGAGAGCTTTGTAGCCGGGCTCACCGTCTTCAAAACTCAGGTCATCGCAGTACACAATGAACTTTTCGTCGCGCCCGGCAACCACCTCGATGATGTCGGGCAAATCGGTGAGGTCTTCCTTGTCCACCTCGATCAGCCGCAAGCCTTGGGGTGCATAGGTGTTCAAGCAAGCCTTGATGAGTGATGACTTGCCAGTTCCGCGAGCGCCCGTGAGCAACACGTTGTTGGCTGGGTGACCGTGCACAAACTGTTCGGTGTTGCGCTGCAGTTTTTCTTTTTGGTCGTCAATTTCTTTCAGATCGGCCAGCGTCATCGCGGCCACATGGCGCACCGGCTCCAGCACACCGTGACCCGATGAGCGTTTGCGGTATCGCCACGCAATGGCTTGACCCCAGTCAGGGGCCGACAACGGTTGTGGCAGGACCGACTCGATGCGGTCCACCAGCTGGCTGACTTTGGCCAGCAGTTGCTCCAGCGCGGAAGTCGATGGCGTTGTCATGAACGGTAGTCCGCGTTGATGGTCACGTAATCGTGGCTCAGGTCGCAGGTCCAAACGGTGTCGGTCGCAGTACCCCGGCCCAAGCCCACACGGACCGTGATCTCGCTGCCCTTCATGACCCGCTGACCATCTTCTTCGCGGTACTCAGCGCGGCGACCGCCTTGCGAGACCACATGCACATCGTCGAGGTGCAATTCAATCAGGCCTTGATCGAGATCGCTGATACCGGCATAACCCACCGCGGCCAAGATACGGCCCAAATTGGGGTCGCTGGCAAAGAAGGCTGTTTTGACCAAGGGCGAATGCGCGATCGCATATGCCACTTGGCGGCACTCTTCACCTGTGCGGCCGCCCTCAACTTGCACGGTGATGAACTTGGTGGCGCCTTCGCCGTCGCGCACGATGGCGTGCGCCAATTGGCGCGCCACCTGCATCAAGCCTTGCAGCAGTGCTTGGCCCTCAACGCTGTCGAGCGAGGTGATGGGGGCATGACCAGCTTTGTGCGTGGCCACCAGCATGAACGAGTCGTTGGTTGAGGTGTCGCCATCGATGGTGATGCGATTGAAAGAGCCATCGGCCAGCTTCTTGGCCAACACGGGCAACAGGGTTGGATCGATACAAGCGTCTGTGGCCAAAAAACCCAGCATGGTGGCCATGTTGGGCCGAATCATGCCGGCTCCCTTGCTGATGCCCGTGATGCTGACGGTTTTGCCTGCCAAGGCAACTTGCAGGCTCGCGGCTTTGGGCACCGTGTCGGTGGTCATGATGCCCTCGGCCGCTTTGGCCCAGTGGGCCGCTTGGGCATCGGCAATGGCCGCTGGCATGCCCGCCACAATGCGGTCAACCGGCAGGGGTTCCATGATCACGCCCGTTGAAAACGGCAAAATTTGGGCCGGAGCACAGTTCAACAACTGCGCCAGCGCATCGCAAGTCTGACGTGCGTGCGCGAGACCCGGAGCACCAGTACCGGCGTTGGCATTGCCCGTGTTGATCACCAGTGCGCGCACGGCGTTGCCTGCGGCAAGATGTTCACGGCACACCTGCACCGGTGCTGCACAAAATCGGTTGCTGGTGAAGACACCCGCCACGCTGGCACCTTCGTCCAACAGAAAAACGGTCAGGTCTTTGCGGTTCGCTTTGCGGACTCCAGCTTCGGCAATCCCGATGCGAACGCCGTCGATGGGGCTCAGTTTCGCGGGGTCCAAGGGTGGCAGATTCACAGGCATAAAGGTCTTTCTGAAAACAGCGCTGGTTCAATTTTGCACAAACAAAACGGGCCGAAGCCCGTTGTGTTGGCGGCGCAAACTCAGGCGAGTTTGCCGTGGCATTGTTTGTACTTCTTGCCACTGCCACAAGGGCATGGCTCGTTGCGGCCCACAGGCCCCCACTCTGGCTTTTGACTCTCTGGGTCGGCGGCAACCACTTGAGCCTGACCCGATTCGTCAGGCGCGCTGTAGGTCACATTGCTGATGTGCTCGGCACGCTCTTCGATGGCTTGCGCGGCTTGCTCGATTTGAGTGCCCGAATCAATGCGCACCGTCATCAAAGTGCGGGTGACTTCGTTTTTGACGGCATCCAGCAATTGGCCAAAAAGCTCAAACGCTTCGCGCTTGTATTCTTGTTTGGGTTGCTTTTGCGCGTAACCACGCAAGTGGATGCCTTGGCGCAAATAGTCGAGTGCGCTCAGGTGTTCGCGCCAATGCGAGTCAATGCTCTGCAACAGCACCATGCGCTCAAAAGAGGTGAAGTTTTCGGCGCCCGCGCTGTCGAGTTTCGACTGGAAATGCGCATGCGCAGCGGCCAACACCCACTCGAGAATCTCTTCATCGGTGATGGCGTTCGAGGCCTGCACTTTGTCGCGCAATCGCAACTCCAACAACCATTCTTCAGCCAACGCTTTTTCCAAGCTGGCCAAATCCCATTGTTCTTCCACCGATTCAGCCGGCACGTATTGGCGAACCAAATCGGTGAAACAGCCTTCTCGCAATGAAGCGATTTGGGCGTGCAAGTCTTGCGCATCCAAGATGTCGTTGCGCTGCTGGTAAATCACTTTGCGCTGGTCGTTCGACACATCGTCGTACTCGAGCAACTGCTTGCGGATATCGAAGTTGCGAGACTCGACTTTGCGCTGCGCACTTTCAATGCTGCGCGTCACGATTCCAGCCTCAATCGCCTCACCTTCCGGCATGTTCAAGCGGTCCATGATGCTGCGCACACGGTCTCCCGCAAAAATGCGCATCAGCGGATCATCGAGACTCAAATAAAACCGCGAAGAACCGGGGTCACCTTGGCGGCCCGAACGGCCTCGCAACTGGTTGTCAATGCGCCGTGACTCGTGGCGCTCGGTGGCGATGATGCGCAGACCACCCAAAGCTTTGACTTGTTCGTGCACCACGCGCCATTGCTCACGCAACTCGGCCACGCGGGCTTGGCGTGCCGCCTCTGCCAGACTTTCATCGGCTTCCACCGCTTGAATGTCTTTTTCTATGTTGCCACCCAACACAATGTCGGTGCCGCGACCGGCCATGTTGGTGGCGATGGTGATCATGCCGGGACGACCTGCTTGGGCAACGATGTCGGCCTCACGCGCATGTTGCTTGGCATTCAGCACCTGGTGCGGCAGCTTTTCTTGGCTGAGCAACTGGGCAATCAGCTCAGAATTTTCAATGGACGTGGTCCCCACCAACACCGGCTGGCCACGCTCATGGCATTCGCGTATATCGGCAATGGCGGCGGTGTAACGCTCTTGCGAAGTCTTGTAAACGCGGTCCAGTTGGTCTTCCCGTTGGCTCTTGCGGTGCGGCGGCACCACCACGGTCTCCAGACCGTAGATCTCTTGAAACTCATACGCCTCGGTATCGGCCGTACCGGTCATGCCACCGATCTTGACGTACAGGCGGAAATAATTCTGAAACGTGATGGAGGCCAAGGTTTGGTTCTCGGCTTGAATCTCCACGCCTTCTTTGGCTTCTACCGCCTGGTGCAAACCATCGCTCCAGCGGCGACCCGTCATCAAGCGACCGGTGAACTCGTCAACGATCACAATTTCGCCCTCTTGCACCACATAGTGTTGGTCGCGGTGGTAGAGGTGCTGCGCACGCAAAGCTGCGTTCAAGTGGTGCATCAAGGTGATGTTGGCCGGGTCATAGAGGCTCGCGCCTTCAGGGATCAAACCCATCTTGGCCAACACCGCCTCGGCTTTTTCATGGCCCTGCTCGGTCAAGAAAATTTGGTGCGATTTTTCGTCCAGCGTGAAATCGCCGGGAGTGATGATGCCCTCGCCCGTACGGGGGTCGGCTTCACCTTCTTGGCGCGTCAGCAGGGGCACGATCTGCTTCATCGAGAGGTACGTGGCGGTGTGGTCTTCGGCCTGACCGCTGATGATCAACGGCGTGCGGGCTTCGTCAATCAGGATCGAGTCCACCTCGTCAATGATGGCGTAGTTCAGTGGGCGCTGCACGCGGTCTTGGGCTTCATAGACCATGTTGTCGCGCAGATAGTCAAAGCCATATTCGTTGTTGGTGCCGTAGGTGATGTCTGAGTTGTAGGCGGCTTGCTTTTCTTCGCGTGACATCTGCGCCAGGTTGATGCCCACCGACAAGCCCAAAAAGTTGAAAAGCTTGCCCATCCATCGGGCATCGCGACTGGCCAAGTAGTCGTTCACCGTGACCACATGCACCCCTTTGCCGGTGATCGCATTCAGGTACGCAGGCAATGTGGAGGTCAAGGTCTTGCCTTCACCGGTGCGCATTTCAGCAATCTTGCCGTTGTGCAAAGCAATACCGCCGGCCATCTGCACATCGAAGTGGCGCATCTTCATAACGCGCTTAGAGCCTTCACGCACCACCGCAAAGGCCTCAGGCAGAAAAGTATCCAGCGTTTCACCGGCTGCAAAGCGCTCACGAAAGTTTTGGGTTTTGGCGCGCAGTTCGTCGTCGCTCAGCGCCTCCAGCCCAGATTCCAATGCATTGATCCGCTCCACCGTTTTACGGTATTGCTTGAGGAGGCGGTCATTGCGACTGCCAAAAATTTTGGTGAGGAATGGGATGGCCATGTCTGCGAGATCCACCTTCAGCCCGCGAGCTGAGAGACAGACCGTCTATCCTGTCAAGTTAAAGAGTTCAAATGAAACCGGGCCAACGGGATGACTATCCCAAGGTCCACAGCTGGACGCTTCATGCGCCAGCACAACTTTTTGATTTTAGCCGCTGGACTGCCCATTTTCGGGGCGAAACCCCAACTCACAAAGGCTACCGGATAATGGCGCACTGCTTCCAATCATGCAAAAACGTCACCAAGCCATTCCCCTGCACCAAGCCGCCCAAGAATCCCCGACTTTTGCGCGCTTGACCGACGTGATTCGTGAATCATCGGCCCGCCTCAAAGCCATTCACAGCTTGTTGCCAGCCCCCCTTCGCGCGGGTGTTCAGGCCGGTCCTCTAGAAGAAGGCTGCTGGTGCCTTTTGGTCAGCTCTAACGCAGTGGCTGCCAAATTGCGGCAATTGGTGCCCACCTTGCAAGCGCACTTGGCCCAAAAAGGTTTAGGTGTGACTGCGATTCGCATCAAAGTGTTGAACCGAACCCCGTGAAGTCCGCGCGGTCCGAACAGTGCGTTTACAACAGGCAAAGAAAAAGGCCCGGATCAGAGATCAGGGCCTTTCAATTTTTTGGTGCCGCTTGTCGGATTCGAACTGACGACCTACCGCTTACAAGGCGGGTGCTCTACCAACTGAGCTAAAGCGGCACGGGCTAGATTCTAACTTGATCCTGACCTCAAATCTGAGGTCGAATGGTTAAATTTTTACTTCACACGCTTGAGCGCTGGTCGGCCTGCGGGGGGCGATGGTGGCTGAGGCTCATCGCCCTGATCGGACAATGGCGTGGGCACATCAACGGCCGTCAAAACCGCAGGAACCGCCTCATCGTCGCTGACCGGGAAGGCCATGCCCTGCCCGTTTTCACGGGCGTAAATGGCCATCACGCGGTGAATCGGCACCATGATGTCGCAGGGCTTGCCGCCAAAACGGGCTTTGAATTCGATGAAGTCATTGCCCAACTTCAACGAACTGGTGGCGTCCATGCTGACATTGAGCACGATCTCCCCGCCCTGCACATATTCACGCGGCACCTGCACAGAATGGTCAACCTTGACGGCGACATAGGGCGTGAACCCATTTTCGGAACACCAGTCGTACAACGCCCGAATCAAATAGGGACGTGTGGAGGGCAGTTCAGCCGAACTGATCATGGTGAGCTCCGAAGCGGCTTACTTGCGCATGACCTTTTCGGACGGTGTCAGTGCTTCAATGTAGGCTGGACGCGAGAAGATGCGTTCGGCGTATTTGAGCAAAGGCGCCGCGTTTTTGCTGAGTTCAATGCCGTAGTAGTCGAGGCGCCACAGCAAGGGAGCAATCGCGACGTCGAGCATCGAGAAGTTGTCACCCAACATGAACTTGTTTTTCAAGAACACGGGAGCCAGTTGTGTCAGGCGGTCACGGATGTGTGAGCGCGCCTTCTCGAGCGCCTTGTCATTGCCTTTGAGCGCACGGTTTTCCAAAGTCAGCACGTGGGCAAACAGTTCTTTTTCGAAGTTGAGCAAGAACAAGCGAACACGTGCGCGATCCACTGGGTCACCGGGCATCAGTTGGGGGTGAGGGAAACGCTCATCGATGTATTCGTTGATGATGTTTGACTCGTACAAGATCAGATCACGCTCAACCAAAATAGGCACTTGGCCGTATGGGTTCATGACGTTGATGTCTTCCGGTTTGTTGTAGAGGTCAACATCGCGGATCTCGAAGTCCATGCCTTTTTCAAACAGCACGAAGCGGCAACGGTGGGAAAAAGGACAAGTGGTTCCGGAATAAAGCACCATCATGGTGGAGGCTCCTCAAAAAATCAAAAAGAGTGGAAGGCCTCAAGGCCTGCCACTCCACAAGACCCGGCCCTGAGACCGGGTGAAAGATCAATTACTTGACGTCTTTCCAATACGCTGCGTTCAGACGCCATGCGATAAAGGTGAAGATGCTCAAGAAAATCAGAACCCAAACACCGATGCGAACACGGGTGTTTTGAGCAGGTTCTGCCATCCACTGCATGTAACCCACCAGATCACCAATCGCTTGGTCGTACTGCAAAGGCGTCATGGTGCCCGGCTTGACTTGCTTCCAGCCCGTGAAGATTTGGACTTTGTGGCCATGCTCTTCTTTTTCTGTGTAAACCGGCTCACGTTCGCCTTGCAGTTCCCACAGTGGATTGGGCATACCGACGTTGGGCATGGCCAAATTGTTCCAACCCGTGGGCTTGGTTTCGTCGCGGTAGTAGGTGCGCAAGTAGGTGTAGAGGTAATCTGCACCGGTGCCGCCATGGCCTGAACGCGAACGGGCCATCAAGGTCAAGTCTGGAGGGTTCTTGCCGAACCACTCTTTGGCTTGAGCGGGGTCGATCGCGGCCTTCATGGTGTCGCCCACTTTTTCAGTGGTGAACAGCAAGTTGTCCTTGATCTGTTGCTCGGTCAAACCGATGTCCTTCAGGCGGTTGTATCGCATGAAAGCAGCAGAGTGGCAGTTCAGGCAGTAGTTGACAAACAACTTGGCGCCGTTTTGCAAAGCCGCCAAGTCATTGGTCTTATGGGGTGCTTTGTCCCAGGCGATACCGCCACCAGCGGCATGGGCACCGGCCATCAGACCGAGGGCCATCACAAAGCCCAGCGCGAGTTTCTTGATGTTTTTCATGTTCTTGAATCTCCGTGATCTCAGTGAGGCGTGAAGGTCACGCGGTCAGGAACGGCTTTGGGCGTACCCAGCTTGCTCCACCAAGGCATCAACAAGAAGAAGCCAAAATAGAACAGGGAACCGACTTGAGAGACGCGCTCACCAATGGGAGAAGGAGGTTGCACGCCGAGGTAGCCCAAGATCAAGAAATTGATCACGAACACGGCGTACAGGTATTTGTGCCAGTCAGGACGGTAACGGATCGATTTGACAGGGCTGTTGTCAAGCCAAGGCAAGAAGAACAAGATGACCACAGCACCACCCATGACCACAACGCCCCAGAATTTGGCATCAATGGCCAACATCAGAGCAGCGATCACCACGGCAGCACCGACCACGGCGGCCTTGAGCACTTGAGGCAGCTTGCCCTTGGCCACAGCCAAGTAAGCGCCAATCACCACGCAGGCGATCAAGGCATACATCATCTCGCTGGTGATCGCACGCAGCATGGAGTAGAAGGGCGTGAAGTACCAGACGGGTGCAATGTGCAACGGTGTGGTCAACGGATCGGCCGGGATGAAGTTGTTGTATTCGAGGAAGTAACCACCGAATTCAGGGGCGAAGAACACGATGGCGGTGAACGCCATCAAGAACACGCTCACACCCAAAATATCGTGCACGGTGTAGTAGGGGTGGAAAGGAATGCCGTCCAAAGGATGTCCTTGGGCATCTTTCGGTGCATTGGGGCCTTTGATTTCAACGCCATCGGGGTTGTTCGAGCCAACTTCGTGCAACGCAATGATGTGCGCCACCACCAAGCCCAACAAGACCAGCGGCACAGCAATCACGTGGAAGCTGAAGAAACGGTTCAAGGTCGCATCGCCCACCACGAAGTCACCACGGATCAGCAGCGCCAAGTCAGGGCCAATGAAAGGAATGGCCGAGAACAAGTTCACGATCACTTGGGCGCCCCAATAAGACATCTGGCCCCAAGGCAACAGGTAGCCCATGAATGCTTCAGCCATCAGGCACAAGAAGATGGCGCAACCAAAAATCCAAACCAGTTCGCGCGGCTTGCGGTAGCTGCCATAAATCAGGCCACGGAACATGTGCAGATACACCACCACAAAGAAGGCCGAAGCGCCTGTGGAGTGCATGTATCGGATCAACCAACCCCAAGGCACATCACGCATGATGTATTCGACCGAGGCAAAGGCCACCGCCGCATCAGGCTTGTAGTGCATGACCAAGAAAATACCGGTCACGATCTGGATCACCAGCACCAACATCGCCAAGGAGCCGAAGAAGTACCAGAAATTGAAGTTTTTGGGTGCGTAGTACTCGGACAGATGTTCCTTGTACAACTTGCTGGCTGGGAAGCGGTTGTCAACCCAGTTGAGCAGTTTTTCGCCAGCGGGGGCGTTGGGGGAAATTTCTTTGAATTCAGCCATGTCGTTCTCCATCAGGCCTTCTTGTCTTCACCAATGATCAACTTGGTGTCAGACAGGTACATGTGCGGAGGCACTTCGAGGTTGTCAGGCGCAGGCTTGTTCTTGAACACGCGGCCAGCCAAGTCGAAGGTCGAACCGTGGCAAGCGCACAAGAAACCACCAGTCCAATCGTCCGGCAAGGAAGGCTGAGGGCCTGTGGCAAATTTGTCACCAGGAGAGCAACCCAAGTGGGTGCAAATGCCGACCGCCACCATGATTTCGGGCTTGATGGAACGGTGACCGTTCTTGGCGTATTCGGGTGTGGGGTATGCGGTGCGATCCGACGCGGGATCAGCCAACTGACCCTCGATCTTTTTCAAGGATTCAAGTTGCTCGGGCGAGCGCTTCATGATCCAAACAGGTTTGCCGCGCCATTCGACGGTCAACTTCTCACCCGGGTTCAAAGCGGAAATGTCCACTTCGACCGCCGCACCAGCCGCCTTGGCTCGTTCGGAAGGTTGGAAACTGCTGACGAAGGGGGTGGCCACAAAGCCAGCGCCTACGGCACCTGCGCAACCGGAGGCAATCAGCCAAGTCCGTTTGCTGCTGTCGACTGGGGTGTCACTCATGGGAATCCTCTAGCGAGTCGTTATCAGGGTCAACCCGCGATTGTAGCGGAGTGAAACAGACACACGACTTACAAGATGACTCCACTGGGTGCTCATGCCCAACCCGCTCACTGTTGTCGGCGATTTCGCCAATTTGATGGCCATCAAATGCGGGTCAATTGAATACTTTTAAATTCAATTAGCCCGCATTTCAGGCATGGCTGCACAAGTCACGTGCCATGCCAATGGCCTGGATCAGACTGTTGGCATTGGCAACCCCCAGCCCTGCCACATCCATGGCGGTGCCGTGATCGGGGCTGGTTCTGATGAGTGGCAAACCCAGCGTCACATTGACCCCCAACTCGACTCCAAGGTATTTCACGGGGATCAAACCTTGGTCGTGGTACATCGCGATGACCACATCGAACTCTTGTCGGCCATCAGGCTGTTTGCGCGCCCGCATGAACACCGTGTCGGGGGCATAGGGGCCATGCACCTCCAAGCCTTCTTGTCGCGCAAGAGCCATAGAGGGTTGCAAGATGTCGATTTCTTCTCGGCCAAACAAACCGCCCTCGCCGGCGTGCGGATTGACGCCTGCCAAGGCGATGCGTGGACGGCGACCCAGTAACGGCGTCAAGGACGCATCTGTGATGCGCACGGTTTGCAAAACGCGCTCCACGGTGATGGCCTCCAGGGCGTCGCGCAAAGACACATGGATGCTGACCAACACCACGCGCAATTCGTCATTGGCCAACATCATGCGCACCGGCAGGCTCGATAACGACACGCCTTGGTGCCGCGCCGCCTCGGCCTGCAACAACTCGGTGTGGCCCGGGTATTGGTTGTAGGGAGCGCCTGCAGCATGCAGTGCCTCTTTGTGCAACGGGGCCGTCACCATCGCAGCGACCTCGCCTCGCAAAGCGGCGCGGGTGGCCCACAACACCGTTTCGCCGGCCAACTGCCCGGCCCGTGCATCAACACACCCCCAAGGCAACACGGGAGCGACCGGCACAACCTGCAACACCGGTAAGCAATTTGACGGCACTTGCAGAGCTTCAGCGGCCTGCGCAATTTCGCAGACAGGAAATGCGGGCGTGGATTGCACCAGCGCCATGGCACGGCGCATCAAGCCCACATCGCCCGCCACAAAACAACCTTGCGTCACGGCAGGTGCTTCACACCATGCCCGGGCCACGATTTCTGGACCTATCCCGCAAGGGTCCCCAGGCGTGATGGCGATGGGCCGGGTCATAGCCGGCCGCGACGGTAAAAGGTGAGAAGTCATGCGCAAGGGTTTTGAAGTGCCATCAGGCCGGGTTGTCGATCTCGATGAATTGGTGCTGCAGCCCCAAATTTTGCGCCACATGTTCGGCCACGGCCGGCGCGCCATAGCGCTCGGTGGCGTGGTGGCCACAGGCTAGAAATGCCACGCCAGTTTCGCGGGCCAAATGCGCTTGCGGCTCCGAAATTTCGCCCGTGATGAACGCGTCAACACCTTGAGCGATAGCGGCTTCAAAATAGCTTTGCGCGCCGCCGGTGCACCATGCCACGCGCTGCACCTGACGCTCATGACCGCCAACACAGGTCACCGCTCGGCCCAGCGTTTGGGCCACATGGTCGGCCAACGCTTGCGGGTCCGCCCAAGGCCGGGCTCCTACCCCCACAAATCCCAAATCTTGCTCACCAAAGCGCCCATCGGCTTGCAAGCCCAGCACACGCCCCAACTGGGCGTTGTTGCCCAGTTCGGGATGGGCATCAAGCGGCAGGTGGTAGGCAAACAAGTGGATGCCGTGCGCCAACAACAAGCGCAGCCGCTCACGCATCCAACCGGTGACGCGCCCATCTTGGCCGCGCCAAAACAGGCCATGGTGCACCACAATCGCATCAGCCTCTGCGGCGATGGCCGCTTCGATCAGTGCCCGACTGGCCGTGACGCCGCTGACCAAGCGTTGCACATCTCGGTCGCCCTCGACCTGCAAGCCATTGGGGCCGTAATCGCGAAATTTTTCAGGTTGAAGCAAAGCATCAAAGGCTTGGCCCAAAATTTTGGCGTGGGTCATTGGCAATCGCTTTCTGTCATGGCCATCTATTGTGGCGCAGGCCAACGATGTCTGGCCTGGTACGAATCAAGGACAATCTCACCCATGAAACGCTATTGGCTCCTTTTTTCGCAATGGGTGACGGTCTTGCTGGCCCTCTGGTTTGTGGTGGCCACCTTGCAGCCCGATTGGCTGCGCAGTGCCAAGCGATCGGCTGACGGTATGACATTGCTTCAGGTGCCTGTGGGCTCTTTCGCAAGCCGCCCCGCCGGCAGCCTCAGCGCGCCAGCCCGATTGGCTTCGCCGGCGGTGGTGAGCATCAAAACCAGCCAATCCTCCTCGCGTTCATCAGCCCAGGACCCCTGGTTCAAATTTTTCTACGGCGAGCAAGAGGAACAAAGCCCCTCAGGTCTTGGCAGTGGGGTCATCGTCAGTCCTGAAGGCCACATCCTGACCAACAACCATGTGATTGAAGATGCCGATGGCATTGAGGTGGCGTTGGCCAATGGCCGCCGCGCTTCAGCTCAAGTCATTGGGACCGACCCCGACACCGATCTGGCCTTGTTAAAAATCGACCTCGACAAATTGCCGGTAATTATTTTGGGTACCCACCAAGACCTGCAGGTAGGCGATGTTGTGTTGGCCATTGGCAACCCCTTTGGGGTGGGCCAAACCGTGACCTCGGGCATTGTGAGTGCGCTGGGGCGGAGCCAACTGGGCATCAACACGTTTGAAAATTTCATTCAAACCGATGCCGCCATCAACCCCGGCAACTCGGGCGGCGCTTTGGTGGATGTGAACGGCCACTTGATGGGCATCAACACCGCCATTTATTCGCGTTCGGGCGGCAGCATGGGCATTGGCTTTGCGATTCCCATCGCGACGGCCCAGCAGGTGATGCAAGACTTGCTGACCAACGGCAAGGTCATTCGAGGCTGGATTGGGGTGGAGCCACAAGACATGTCGCCTGAACTGGCCGAAAGCTTCCAACTGCCCAAATCAGGCACCGCTTTGCCAGAAGGTGTGGTCATCACCGGGGTGCTGAAAAATGGGCCGGCAGCCAGTGCAGGCATTCGCCCAGGGGACGTGATCGTCAAAGTGGCCGGGGAGCCTGTGCGCAATGTGTCAGAGCTGCTGACCCAAATTGCGGGCTTGAAACCCGGAGTTCCCGCAGATTTGAATGTGTTGCGCCGTCAGGGTGAAGTGAATTTGCGTATTACGCCAGGTGAGCGTCCCACCGCCAAGCAACGCCGGTAATTGCTCCGGTAACTGCGCCGGTAACTGCGCCGGTAATTGCTCCGGTAATGTCGCCGGGCCTCAGGGCTCAATCTTCGGCGACTTGGGGCGCTTGGGTGTGCTTGATAAAAATTTGCGCCGCCCAAATGCCCAGCTCATAAAGCAGACACATGGGGATGGCCAGCGCCAGTTGTGACACCACATCCGGGGGCGTCACCACCGCGGCAATGACGAAGGCCAACACCACAAAGTAGCCCCGGAAATCCTTCAATTTTTGAATGGTGACCACCCCCATGCGGGCCAGAACCACCACCGCCACTGGCACCTCGAAGGCCAGCCCAAAGGCCAAGAACATGGTCAACACAAAACTGAGGTAGGCCTCAATGTCTGGCGCTGCCGTGATGCTTTTGGGTGCAAAGCTCTGAATGAAACTGAACACTTGGCCAAAAACGAAAAAGTAGCAAAACGCCACCCCAATGAAAAAGAGCACGGTGCTGGAAACCACCAACGGCATCACCAATTTTTTCTCGTGGGCGTACAAACCTGGTGCAATGAAAGCCCAGACTTGGTAAAGCACCATGGGCAAGGCGATCAAAAAGGCGGTCATGAACAAAATCTTGAGCGGCACCATGAACGGTGAAATGACCGAGGTCGCGATCAAGGTGGCGCCTTTGGGCAAATGGACAATCAGGGGCGCCGCCAAGATGTCGTAAAGCTCGCCGGGGCCCGGATAAATCGCCAAGGCTGCCGCAGCGATGGCGACTGCGGCCACTGCCCAAATGAGCCGGTCGCGCAATTCGATCAAATGCGCGACGAACGGTTGCTCGGAACCGGCAAGTTCGTCTTCAGGCTTGGATTGAGAGTCAGACATGGCGAATCAGATTGGAAGACGGCACCTGCGGTGCGCGCTCATCACATGGAGTTGAGGGACTTGGGCCGGTAACGTGCCACACGGGCCGCCCCAGAAAGGGCTTTGGTGCGAACGCCCGAACGCGCCTTGTACCACTGAGGTACAGCGCCACGCTTGAGACGCCAATTTTTGTCCGGATTTTTATAAGAGGGCGGAGGAGTCTCGAGCTCAGGCAAGTCGGCGGCTAGACCTGCTGTGGTTTCGGCCCAGTCTTTCTCAAAATCTGAGGTGGTCGTCTGAACCGTCTGCTCAACATCGCGAGCGGCCGTTTCCATCGACTCTTTCATCTTTTTGAGCTCTTCCAGGTCCATCGACCGGTTGACCTCGGCCTTGACATCGGCGACATAGCGCTGCGCTTTGCCAAGCAAAGTGCCCAAAGTACGGGCGACTTTGGGCAGTTTTTCGGGGCCGATGACGATCAACGCCACAACGCCGATCAGCGCGATCTTGGAAATGCCTAAATCAAGCACAGTGCAGCGTTCTGTCTGTTAGCCATCAAGACTTGGTTTTGGCTTCCACGTCGATGGTGGTTTTTTCAGTTTGCGTCGAAGAAGCGACTTGACCTGCAACAGGCGCCGCCTCATCGGGCTTGGTGCCGCCG
Organism: Pseudomonadota bacterium; assembly: GCA_046047055.1. Lineage (GTDB taxonomy): Bacteria > Pseudomonadota > Gammaproteobacteria > Burkholderiales > Burkholderiaceae_C > Limnohabitans_A. The sequence goes on from JBJOIR010000008.1 coordinate 31,099, forward strand.
TCTTTCATGCCATCTTTGAAGCCTTTGACCGCGCCACCCAAGTCAGAGCCCATGTTTTTGAGCTTTTTGGTGCCAAACACCATGACCACGATCAACAAAACGATCAGCCAGTGCCAAATGGAAAAGGAACCCATGAAAATCTCCTAACGTTATGGCCGGATTCTATAGGGTGAACACCCCCGAATCCGATCGGCCTGACTTGAACAAGGAATTGATGGGCAGAAGTCGCCCAGACAGCTCAACTCATCCCCTGAGCCACGGCCGCGGCCCGCCCATGACATGCATGTGCAAATGGTGCACTTCTTGCCCGCCTTCTGTGCCGTTGTTGACGACGATCCTGAAACCGCCATCAGGATAAGGGTTGCACCCCTCTTGCATGGCCAGTTGAGGCGCCAAGGTCATCATGTGCCCCATCAAACCGGCATGTTCCGGGGCCAGTTGGGCCATGGAAGGAATGTGCAATTTAGGAATGATCAAGAAATGGATGGGCGCCCACGGGGCAATGTCATGAAAAGCGAACACGTGCTCGTCTTCATGCACTTTGCGTGAAGGGATCTGACCCGCGATGATTTTGCAAAAAATACAGTGGCTGTCGTTCATGGTGGATGTTCAATCAAGAAGTTTCTGTTGATCGTGGCTCACTCACCCAAGCGCTCACGCTCTTGCACTTTGCGCAGGGCTTTTTCCTCGAGACCGCTCAGGCCTTCACGCCGCGCCAACTCCTGGACCACGTCAGCCGGTGTCAATCCATAGTGCGCCAACGCAATCATGCTGTGGAACCACAAATCGGCCACTTCGTACACCAGCTTGGACGCATCGCCACCGTGGTCCACGTCTTTGGCGGCCATGACGGTTTCGGTGGCTTCTTCGCCGATTTTTTTCAAAAAGGCATCCGGGCCTTTGTGCAGCAGACGGGCCACATAGCTCTTTTCAGGGTCACCACCATTGATGGCTTTGCGACTTTCAATGATGGCCGCAAGGCGGGCCAAAGTGTCTTCAGAAGACGTTGCCTGGAAATCTTTCTGGCTCATGACGTTCACTTGTAAATGGTTTCGGGGGCTTTCAGCACCGGGTCAGTCGCCTGCCATTGGTCGGCCTGCAGGCTCTGGAAAAAACAACTGTGACGACCGGTGTGGCAAGCAATGCCAGGCTCGTGCCCGAGTTGGGTCACCTTGAGCAACACCACATCGTTGTCGCAATCGATGCGGATGTCATGCACCGTTTGCACATGGCCGGACTCTTCGCCCTTGAACCACAGTTTGTTGCGTGAACGGCTGAAATACACCGCCCGCTTCAACTCGGCCGTCTTTTGCAGCGCCTCGCGGTTCATCCAGGCGAACATCAGCACATCACCGGTGTCTTGTTCTTGAGCGATCACAGGCACCAAGCCTTGGTGGTCCCATTTGATGGTGTCGAGCCAGTTCATGTTCAGAGCCTGACAGGTATGCCGCGTGCGCGCATGCGCTCTTTGGCTTGTTGTACGGTGTATTCACCGTAATGAAAAATGCTGGCCGCCAGCACGGCATCGGCCCCACCCAAGCTCACGCCGTCAGCCAAATGATCCAGATTGCCCACGCCGCCTGAAGCAATCACGGGCACGCTGACCGCGTCGCTCACGGCACGGGTCAATGCCAAGTCAAAGCCGCTTTTGGTGCCATCGCGGTCCATGCTGGTGAGCAAAATTTCACCCGCACCGTACTCGGCCATTTGGGTGGCCCAAGCGACGGCGTCCAGGCCCACGTTTTTGCGGCCGCCATGGCTGTAGACGTCCCAGCCCGGCCCCATGGGCAGGCCATTCGCGCCGATGCGCTGCTCGTCTTCCGGCGTACGGCGTTTGGCGTCAATGGCAACCACAATGCATTGCGCGCCGTATTTGTTGGACGCATCACGAATCACCTGTGGATGGGCAATGGCGGCCGAATTGAAACTGGTTTTGTCGGCGCCGGCGTTGAGCAAACGCCGCACATCGTCGACAGTGCGCACACCCCCGCCCACGGTGAGCGGAATGAACACCTGACTGGCCACCGCCTCGATGATGTGCAAGATCACATCACGCCCATCGCTGGTGGCGGTGATGTCCAAAAACGTCAACTCGTCCGCGCCCTGCTCGTTGTAACGGGCCGCAATCTCGACCGGGTCACCCGCATCGCGCAGTTCAACAAAATTGACGCCCTTGACCACGCGGCCACCGGTCACGTCAAGGCAAGGGATGATGCGTTTGGCAAGCATGAGAGCTCTCTTTTGGGGTTTAACGGTGCAACACTTGCAACTGCTGCCAACCTGCCCAGTGGCCGTCCACCGGCACCTGGATCGGCTCAAAAACCTGAGCTGCCTCGACGCACAACATGTGGCGCCAGCCGTCATCGGGCATATCGACCAAACGACGGCAAAGGTCTTGTGCAGGGTTCCAAACCACGGTGTTGGCCCAATTCGGGCTTTGGCTGATGCGCAACGACTGGTTCAGGATCATGTTCGTGGTGTTGAGCGGCTTGGCCGTGTTGTCAGAGGCCGAATACACACGGTCAAACTCAGCAGCGAAGCGCAGCGTTTCTGGCGCTGTGGCGTAGGTGTTGGTCAACGAGTCCCATTCCATCTGGCCCGCCAAGCCGTGCAAGGTGGCCTGCGTCACGTCGGGCACCGCGAAATAAGTGTGCAAAGCGCCCGAAAACGACAAGGGTTGCGCGTCTGTGTTGTGCACCGCCAATGTCATGCGCAGAGAACCCGGCTGGAGATCAATTTGCAATTGAGCTTCAAAGGCTTGAGGCCACCAGCGACGCGTACTGGCATTGTCCGACAAACGCAGCGCCAGCCTGGCCGAATCGGCGTTGAGTTGTGGCGCATCAGCTTGCCACGCCACATTGCGGACAAAGCCATGTTTGGGCAACTGCTCGGCCAAAGGGCCGCGTTGGTTGAACTGGGGAAAGCAGACCGGCACACCGCCGCGAATGGCTGATTGACCGTCAAATGGACTTTGCGGGCTGAGGTAAAGACGCTCTTGCCCCGACGAAACCCAAGACAAAACATGTGCGCCATGCAAGCTCACTTGCAAACGGTCGCCTTGCGGGAGCGCCAGCTCCAATGTGGGCAGGCCTGCGAACTCAGTGGCGCGGCAAGTGGCCTGTGCGCTCATAGTGGACAACAGACGTCAGCCGTTGAGCTCATCAGCACGTTGTTGTGCCAAGGTGAAATCGAGGTCGCCCGAATACACGGCGCGGCCGCAGATCACACCTTCAACACCCTCGTCTTCCACCGCGCACAACTGCTCGATGTCAGCCATGTTAGACAAGCCGCCGGAGGCAATGACTGGAATCGTCAGGGCTTGCGCCAGCTTGACGGTCGCATCGATGTTGATGCCACTCAGCATGCCGTCGCGGCCAATGTCGGTGTAGATGATGGACTCCACACCCCAGTCTTCGAACTTCTTGGCCAGGTCCACCACCTCGTGGCCGGTGAGTTTGCTCCACCCGTCTGTCGCCACTTTGCCGTCTTTGGCGTCGAGTCCCACAATGATGTGGCCGCCAAAGGCGGTGCAGGCATCCCTTAAAAAACCGGGATTCTTCACCGCAGCGGTGCCAATGATGACGTAGCGCAAACCACTGTCGATGTATTTTTCGATCGTGTCCAAATCACGAATACCGCCACCGAGTTGAACGGGAATGTCATCACCCACCGCTTTGAGGATGGACTTGATCGCACTGAAGTTTTGCGGTTTGCCGGCAAAGGCGCCGTTCAGGTCCACCAAGTGCAGGCGGCGTGCCCCTTTTTCGAGCCAGCTGCGCGCCATGGCGGCGGGATCTTCACCAAAGGTCGTGGCTTGGTCCATGTCGCCCTGTTTGAGGCGAACACAGTGGCCGTCTTTGAGGTCAATGGCGGGGATCAGAATCATGGCAATTCAAATGCAGGTGAAAGAAAAACGGCAGTGAAAACCACTCAAGGCTGCCAGTGGAGGAAATTGCGGAACAAGGCCAATCCTTGTGCCGCGCTTTTTTCTGGATGAAATTGGGTTGCAAAAATATTGTCGCGGGCAATGGCACAAGCAAAACGGCCACCGTAATCGGTTTGCGCCGCAATGTTTGCCGGGTTGGCCACCTGTGCATAAAAGCTGTGTACAAAATAATACCAGCTGCCGTCGGCAATGCCCTGCCAAAGAGCGTGTGCAGGCGCGTCATGCCAAACTTGGTTCCAGCCCATTTGGGGCACTTTGTACCGGGTGCCATCGGGTTGCACCTGACCGGCCAATTCGAACTTCACGACCCGTCCGGGAATCAAACCCAAACCCGGAGTGTGGCCCTCGTCGCTCTGATCCAGCAACATTTGCATGCCCACACACACCCCAAACAGGGGTTTTTGTGCTGCGGCCTCGAGCACCGCCTCAAGCAGGCCCGACTCGCGCAACTCGCGCATGCAATCGGGCATGGCGCCTTGGCCCGGCAACACCACCCGGTGAGCGTCGCGCACCACTTGCGGGTTGGAGGTCACAGTGACCTCAGCATGGTCAACATTGGCGGCCGCATGCATCACCGCCTGCGCCACCGAGCGCAGGTTGCCCATGCCGTAATCCACAACTGCCACGCGGTTGACGCTCATGTCACAAACTGCCTTTGGTGGAAGGAATCACGCCGACAGAACGGGGGTCTTGCTCGACAGCCGCTCGCACCGCCCGCGCAAACGCCTTGAAAATCGTTTCACACTGGTGATGGGCATTGACCCCCTTCAGGTTGTCGATGTGCAGGGTGCACAAGGCGTGGTTCACAAAGCCTTGGAAAAACTCATACACCAACTGGGTATCGAGCGCGCCCAATGAGCCGGAAGTGAAAGCCACATCCATGTGCAAGCCCGGACGGCCTGAAAAGTCGACCACCACGCGACTCAAGGCCTCGTCCAACGGCACGTAGGCATGGCCATAGCGGCGAATGCCTTTTTTGTCGCCCAGCGCTTGTGCAACAGCTTGACCGAGTGTGATGCCAATGTCTTCCACGGTGTGGTGGCCATCGATGTGCAAATCACCCTCGCAGGCGATGTCCAAATCAATCAGGCCGTGGCGGGCAATTTGGTCCAACATGTGGTCAAGAAAACCAATGCCTGAGGCGAGCTTGGCTTGACCGCTGCCGTCCAAATTGAGTGACACGCGGATGTTGGTTTCTGCCGTTTTGCGGGTCACTTGGGCCGTACGGGCTGGGGTGCTGTTCATAAGGAGGCTTTCAAAGCGACGAGAAGTTGGTCGTTTTCTGCGGCTGTCCCAACCGTGAGGCGCAGGCAATTGGCCAGCAATGGGTGCATTTTAGAAACGTTCTTGACCAGCACCTGGCGGTTTTTCAAACCCTCAAAGGTCTTAACCGCATCGGGCACACGGGCCAAGATCATGTTGGCTTCGCTGGGGAAAGGGTGCACGCCTGGCAACAGTGCCAGCTCACCCAACAGCCTGGTTCGCTGCTCGCGCAAGTCTTTGGCCTGAGCTGCAAACACCTCGGCATGCTCAAGCGCAAACAAAGCGCATTCGGTGTTCAGCACGCTGATGTTGTAGGGCGGCCGCACCTTGTCGATCTCGGCCACCAGCGCCTTGGGGCCCACCATGTAGCCCAAGCGCACACCGGCCAGACCAAATTTGCTGAGCGTGCGCATCAACAACACATGCGAATGACGCGTGATGCGGTCCATGTAAGTGCGGCTGGCAAACGGCTGGTAGGCCTCGTCCATGACCACCAAACCACCCTGCGCGCCTTGAGCTACAACGATTTTTTCGATCGTCTCGTCGTTCCACAAATTGCCGGTGGGGTTGTTCGGGTAAGCCAAGTAAACAATGGCCGGTTGGTGCTCGGCAATGGCCGCCAACATGGCGGCTTCGTCCAGCTCAAAGTCAGCCGTGAGCGGCACACCATGAAAGGCCAGACCTTGCAGTTGCGCGCTCATGGCGTACATCACAAAGCCGGGCAAAGGCGAGAGGATGCTGGCCCCAGGCACATTGCAGGCCATGGCCAACAACGAGATCAACTCGTCAGAACCATTGCCCAACATGATGTCAAAACCCTCGGGCATGCCCGCATATTGAGCCAAGGCGTCACGCAACACATTGACACGGCCATCGGGATAACGGTTGAGAGCCAGCGCACCCAGCCGCTCGCCCAGCGCTTTTTGCAAGTCAGCTGACAGGCGGTGGGGGTTTTCCATCGCGTCGAGCTTGACCATGCCCACCGAATCCTGGATCGCATAGGCGTGCATCGATTGCACATCTTGTCGAATGCGTTGCATCAGTTGGGGGCTCACAGTCGTGGGGACGCTCATTGGGGCTCTCGCATAGGAGGAACAGGGGTCAAACGCAATTCGGCGGCACGGGCGTGTGCTTGCAAGCCTTCGCCATAGGCCAACTCAGCGGCGATGCGGCCCAGGGCTTGCGCTCCAGCTTCGCTCACCTCGATCAGGCTCGAGCGTTTTTGGAAGTCGTACACCCCCAACGGGGAAGAAAACCGTGCCGTACCGCTGGTGGGCAACACATGGTTGGGGCCTGCACAGTAGTCACCCAGCGATTCGCTGGTGAAGGCACCCAAAAAGATGGCCCCTGCGTGGCGCAGCAAGGGCTCCCAACGGTGCGGGTCGCGACTGGAAACTTCAAGGTGTTCAGGCGCGATGCGGTTGCTGATGGCGCAGGCCTCTGCCATGTCGCGCGTGAGAATCAAGGCGCCCCGATCGTTCAAAGATTTGGCGATGATTTCGCGGCGCGGCATGGTGGGCAGCAGGCGGTCAATCGCAGCTTGTACTTCGGCAATGTAAGCCGCATCGGGGCACAACAAAATGCTTTGCGCCAACTCATCGTGCTCGGCTTGGCTGAACAAATCCATCGCCACCCATTCGGCGGGCGTGGTGCCATCGGCCAACACCAAGATTTCGCTGGGCCCCGCAATCATGTCAATGCCCACGGTGCCAAAGACGCGTTTTTTAGCGCTGGCCACATAGGCATTGCCCGGGCCGGTGATCTTGTCCACTTTGGGTATCGTGGCCGTGCCGTAAGCCAAGGCGGCCACCGCTTGCGCACCGCCCACGGTAAAAGCCCGGCTCACGCCAGCCACACAAGCTGCCGCTAAAACCAAGGGGTTGCGCACGCCCTGCGGCGTTGGCACCACCATGATGATGTCTTGCACGCCCGCCACATGTGCAGGAATGGCGTTCATCAGCACCGATGAGGGGTAAGCGGCTTTGCCACCGGGTACGTAAATGCCCACGCGATCGAGAGGCGTGACCTTTTGCCCGAGCAGGGTGCCGTCCTGGTCGCGGTAGCTCCAGCTCTCGCCAGAGGCTTTCTTTTGTGCTTCGTGGTACTGGCGCACACGGGCAGCCGCGGCTTGCAGGGCTTCGCGCTGAGCGACAGGCAGGCTGTCCAGTGCGGCCTTCAATTCGGCTTGCGTGATTTCAAGCGCTTGCACATTGGTGGCTTGCAAACCGTCAAAACGCGCCGTGTACTCGAGCACGGCGGCGTCTCCGCGTTGTTGCACATCGGCCAAGATGTCGGCCACACGCTGTTCGATGGCGGCATCGGTCTCGGCCGACCAATGCAAGCGGGCCGCAAAGGCCGCTTCGAAACCAGCCTCTGCCGTGTTCATTTGCAAGGGTTTGGCGAGCGGGGCCATGGGTCAGTCTTTCTTCACGGCACCCGCAAAGGCGTCGATGATGGCCCGAATCGGGGCTTGCTTGAGTTTGAGTGCGGCTTGGTTCACGACCAAACGCGAACTGATGTCCATGATGCGTTCGACTTCCACCAAATGGTTGGCCTTAAGCGTGTTGCCGGTCGACACCAAATCCACAATCGCATCGGCCAAGCCGGTGAGCGGGGCCAACTCCATGCTGCCGTAGAGTTTGATCAAATCGACGTGGACGCCTTTGGTGGCGAAAAAGTCACGGGCGATGGTGGTGTATTTGGTGGCCACCTTGAGTCGAGCCCCGGTGCGCACCTGCGCCGAATAGTCGTAATCTGCCCGCACGGCCACGCTCATGCGGCACTTCGCAATTTGCAGGTCAATCGGCTGGTACAGCCCTTGACCTCCATGTTCGATCAAGGTGTCTAAACCCGTGACGCCCAAATCTGCGCCACCGTATTCGACATAGGTAGGAACATCGCTGGCACGCACCAACACCACACGCACATTGGCTTGGTTGGTAGGCAAAATCAACTTGCGCGATTTTTCAGGGTCTTCAAGCACCTCGATGCCCGCAGCCTTGAGCAGCGGCAAGGTCTCGTCAAAGATGCGTCCTTTGGACAGGGCCAGCGTGATCATTTCACTCTTTCAATGTCGGCACCCAAGCCGCGCAGTTTCAATTCCATGCGGTCATAACCGCGGTCCAGGTGATAAATGCGGTCCACCGTGGTTTCGCCTTCGGCAACCAAACCGGCGATCACCAAGCTGGCCGATGCGCGCAAGTCGGTAGCCATGACCGTGGCGCCGGACAACTTTTCAACGCCCTCCACCACCGAAACTTTGCCATCGATCTGAATGTGGGCGCCCAAGCGCACCAATTCGTTGACGTGCATGAAACGGTTTTCAAAAATCGTCTCCGTCACTTTGCTCGCACCTTGAGAGATGCAGTTAAGCGCCATGAACTGGGCTTGCATGTCAGTCGGAAAGCCTGGGTATTCGGTGGTTCGGAAGCTTTGGGCCTTCAATCGGCCTTCGGATTTGACCCGAATGAAATCTTGCCCGGCCTCAATGGTGGCGCCAGCGTCGCGCAACTTTTCGATCACCACTTCAAGGTGGTCGGCGCGGCCATGGCGCAACACCACATCACCCCCGGTCGCTGCCACAGCACACAAAAATGTGCCGGCCTCGATGCGGTCAGACACCACCTGGTGCTGGCAGCCACGCAAACGCTCGACGCCTTGAATTCGAATGCGACGTGTGCCATGGCCTTCAATGTGGGCACCCATTTTGATGAGCATTTCGGCCAAATCACCGATTTCAGGTTCTTGCGCGGCGTTTTCAAGCACCGTCTCACCTTCGGCCAAAGCTGCAGCCATCAAAAAGTTTTCTGTGCCTGTCACCGTCACCATGTCGGTCGTGATGTGCGCGCCTTTCAGGCGCGAACGGCCTGCAGCCAAACTGGCCAACATGTAGCCATGGTCTACTGTGATCTCGGCCCCCATCGCCTGCAGCCCTTTGATGTGCTGGTCGACCGGACGAGAGCCTATGGCACAACCGCCCGGCAAAGACACCTTGGCACGACCAAATCGGGCCAGCAATGGCCCCAGCGCCAGCACAGAAGCACGCATGGTTTTGACCAACTCGTAGGGCGCTTCTGGGTTGTTCAAGGCGCCCGCATCGAGGGTGACGCGGCCATCGACATCGTGCTCGGCCGAAACACCCATGTTGCGAATCAACTTCAGCATGGTGGACACATCTTGCAGCCGTGGCACATTGTTCAGCGTCACAGGCTCTGCCGTCAGCAAAGCGGCGCACAACTCAGGCAGCGCCGCATTTTTGGCACCCGCCACATCGAGCGTACCTTGCAGGCGCTTGCCGCCGCGAATTTTCAATTTATCCATGAGTCAGCTCTGTGTGCGAAGAAGGCGAATTCTTCAGAAAAAGTTGGCGATCAATTCGCTTGTTTGGCCCACTCGGCGGGCGTGTAGGTTTTCATGGACAAAGCGTGCACTTCATCGGTGTGCATTTTTTGTCCCAAAGTCGCGTACACCCGCTGGTGGCGGGCAATCGGGCGCAAGCCCGCAAACGCTTCGGCGACCACCACCGCGCTCCAATGGCGGCCATCGCCCTCCACGCTCAAATGGGTGCAGTCGAGGCCTGCGGCAATGATGGCTTGAAGTTGCTCTGCGTTCATAGGGTTCAGCTCCGGATTTTGTAGCCGGTGCGCAAAAGGTGAAGAGTCAGGGTGCTGATCAGCGTCAAGGCAACGCCCACCACCGCCAGACTGATCCAGGGTGAGACATCGCTTTGACCAAAGAAACCATAGCGAAATCCGTCAATCATGTAGAAAAACGGGTTCAAGTGGCTGAGGTTCTGCCAAAAAGACGGCAACGAATGAATGGAATAGAAGACCCCAGACAGGAACGTCATCGGCATGATGATGAAGTTTTGGAAAGCGGCCATTTGGTCGAATTTTTCAGCCCACAGGCCCGCAATCACGCCCAAGGCGCCCATCATGGCCGCCCCCATGAAGGCAAAAGCCAAGATCCACAAAGGGTTCACAAATGTGATGTTGACCATCCAGCCCGTGATCAGGAAGACGCCCAGGCCAACGGCCAAGCCGCGCACCACGGACGAACCGACATAGGCGACAAACCAGCTGCGGTGAGACAGGGGTGTGAGCAACAGAAACACCAGGCTGCCCATGATCTTGCTTTGAACCAAGCTGGACGAGCTGTTGGCAAAGGCGTTTTGCAAGACGCCCATCATGATCAAACCGGGCAACAAAAACGAGGTGTACGGCACTTGGTCATAGACCTTCACATGGTCTTCTAAAACATGGCCAAAGATGAGCATGTACAGGACCGAGGTGAGTACAGGTGCTGCCACGGTCTGAAAAGCCACTTTCCAGAAACGCAGCACCTCTTTGTAAAACAGGGTTTGCCAGCCGGTCATGCTGTTGCTCCTGCCAAGGGCTGTTTGCGATTCATGACTTCGAGGAACACATCTTCCAGGTCGGCTTGCCGAATCTCAACATCTTCGGCGACCAAGCCCGCTGAGCGCAGGGTGGCCAAATGGTTTTCAATTTCGAGCGCGTTGTGCACTGGCAACTGAACAATGCGCCCTGTCACCCGCGCGATCGAGGCCATGCTGGCAGGCAACTCACCATCGAGCTTCAGGCGCAGCACCTGACTGGTAGCCGAACGCAACAATTCAGAGGTGCGCTCAAGTGCCAACAATCGGCCTTGCTTGAGCATGGCAATACGGCTGCACAAGGCTTCGGCTTCTTCCAGGTAATGGGTGGTCAGCAACACGGTGTGGCCTTGCTTGTTCAACTTGGCAATGAACTGCCACAAGGTCTGGCGCAACTCAACATCGACACCCGCGGTGGGCTCGTCCAACACAATCACGCGAGGTTTGTGCACCAGCGCCTGCGCCACCAGCACCCGGCGCTTCATGCCACCAGACAACTGGCGCATATTTGAATTGGCCTTGTCTGACAGACCCAAGTTGTCGAGCAGCTCGTCAATCCAGGCGTCGTTTTTCTTAACGCCGAAATAGCCCGATTGGATGCGCAAGGATTCACGAACCGTGAAGAAAGGGTCAAACACCAACTCTTGCGGCACCACACCCAACAGGCGGCGAGCGGTGGGATAGTCGTTTTGCACATCGTGGCCATGCACCTGTACTTGGCCTTCACTGGCCCGCGTAAGGCCTGCCAGCGTGCTGATCAAGGTGGTTTTGCCCGCTCCGTTGGGGCCCAGCAGGCCAAAGAACTCGCCTTCTTGAACGTCAAAGCTCACACGATCGAGTGCCTTGAACGCAACTGCGCCTGCCGATTTGGCAGGGTAGATCTTGGAGACGGATTGAAATGAGAGCGCAGGCATGAGAGGCTGTTATTTTAAGTCCTGACCCGCATGCAGGAGGTCTTTGCTCAGCGATCAAGGCAAAAAGACCCTGAAATCCACTTTCAAGCTTGCTCAAGCAAGTCGAGCACACCATACAAATGTGCCAACTGATGCAAACGCGGTGACATGCCCGAGACTTTCAAGGCACCGCCCTTGGCGGCCACAGCCCTGCGCAAAGCCAACAAAACAGCCAATGCCGAGGAGTCAAAATCCATCAATTCGGAGGCATCGACCTCGACCATGTGCGGGTCTGTTTGAGGCAATTGCGCCACCCACTTTGAAAGGCACTCATCTGCCTGTGCGTGCAGCAAGGTGTTGGGCAACTTCAAGAGACGCATGGTTCAGAAAGTCTCAAGATGCTCTGGCGTTGGATTTGTTGCGTGCCGCCAAGCTGGCAATCAAGCCATCAATTCCACCGGAGTTGATCTCTTTGGTGAACTGGGTGCGGTAGTTTTCAACCAACCAGATCCCCAACACATTCAAGTCAAAAATCATCCAGCCCGAACCCTCACCCGGAGTTCTCTCCAAGCGGTAGTCCAATTGGATGGGGTCAGACTTGCCACGAACCTCGGTGTTGACCACCAAATTTTTATCTTCTTGACCTGCGCGCAGGGGTTTCACGAACACCACTTGGTCCGTAATTTGACTCAGTGCGCCGGCATAGGTTCGCACCAACAAAATCTTAAATTCTTCTTGGAGCCGTTTTTGTTGTTCTGTTGTGGCTTTGCGCCAAGCCGGGCCTGTTGCCAATGAAGTCATGCGGCGAAAGTTGACGTGTGGCATCAACTTGACATCGACCAATTGGATGATTTTGCTGACATCGCCACTGCGCAACGATTTGTCAGCTTTGATGGTGTCCAGTGTGTCATTGGTGATGCGCTTGATGAACGCATCAGGGGCTTCATCAGCGGCCCACGCCGGCCCCAAGGCACTGCTCAGGCCCGCCATGCAGGCGGCAGACAGCCAAAGACGGCGATTCAAAGACATGGCAAACAACGCTTTCATCGGATAACTTTTCATGGATAAGGCACTGAGGTGCCCATCCACATATTGAGGACGAAAGCGTTATTTTATAGCTTTATGGCGCTTCTGACTCAAAATAGTTGAAGCCAGCAGGGGGATTACCGTCGTAGATGTCGTTGGTACGTTTTTGCAGATACCCATCCCGCACAAAGTTGTACGGATCGAGCGAGGCCGATTTAATGGCATCGACCGTCTGCAGCAAGCCAACACGCGTATCGAGCACATCGGCCACCGTCAAGACGTTGCGGGTTGCCACGTCGTTGATCAGCGAGGTCGCATTGCCTTTGAAGTCCAAGGGTTTGGCCAAAGCATCACGCAGCGTTGAAGGGCCAAAAATGGGCAACACCACATAGGGGCCAGGTTTTACGCCCCAGTACCCCAAGGTTTGACCAAAGTCTTCCTTGTTTCTTTTCAATTGCATGCCGGTCGCCACATCCATCACCCCACCGAAACCGAGCACCGTGTTCACACTGATGCGCATGAGCGTTTCGCCGACAGCCTGGCCTTTCAATTGCAATGCGCTGTTGGCCATCGACCACACATCGCCAATATTGCCCAAAAAGTTGTGAATCCCTTTGCGAACGGGCGTGGGCAAAACAGCCTCATAGGTCTTGGCGGCGGGTTTGATGGCCAAGGTGTCGACGGTTTCATTGAAGTTGAAAATGCCACGGTTCATCGACTCCCAAGGGTCTCGTGCATCCGCATTAGGAACAGTCGAGCACGCCTGCAATGTCAACAACACGCAGACAGCGCACATGCGCCCCCAACTGACGGACAAAAAGCTCATGGTTTTTGGCTTTCTGAAGACGATTTTTCGGCTTGGTTGTAAAGAAATTGGCTGATCATGTTTTCCAAAATGACGGCTGATTGGGTAGAGCCAATTTTGTCACCCTGAGCCAAGTTTTTTTCATCGGCACCAGGCGAAATATCCAAGTATTGCTCACCCAGCAAGCCACTGGTGAGAATTTTCAAAGAGCTGTCTTGCGGAAAAACATGCTCAGCCTGCAAGTCCAAGGTGACTTTGGCCTGAAAAGATTCGCCATCAAACTCGATCTTGTTGACGCGCCCCACCACGACCCCGGCGCTCTTGACAGCCGCACCGGGCTTGAGACCACCGATGTTGTCGAACTTGGCACTGACCATGTAATTTTTACTGAAATTCAAGGTCAAAAGGTTCGCGGATTTGAGGGCCAAAAACAGCACCGCCAGCGCCCCCAACAAGACAAACAAACCCACCCAAACATCATTTTTCGAACGTTGCATCACGCCCTCCTCAAATACTGAACATCATCGTCGTCAGGATGAAGTCCAGTCCCAACACCGACAAGGAAGAAACCACCACACAGCGCGTGGTGGCACTGGCCACACCCTCAGGGGTGGGCTTGGCCACATACCCTTGGAGCAAAGCAATGAACGTCACTGCAACGGCAAACACCACACTTTTGATGATGCCGTTGCCGACATCTTTGAACACATCAACGCCGCCCTGCATCTGACTCCAGAAGGACCCTGCATCCACCCCAATCAGCAAGACGCCGACACCATAACCACCCAAAATGCCTACCGCACTGAACACCGCCGCCAGCAATGGCAATGCAATGATGCCGCCCCAAAAACGAGGCGCCAAAATGCGCTGAATCGGATCGACCGCCATCATCTCCAAGGCGGTCAATTGCTCGCCTGCCCGCATGAGGCCAATTTCGGCAGTGAGAGAGGCTCCGGCGCGGCCGGCAAACAACAAGGCCGACACCACGGGTCCCAATTCACGCACCAGACTGAGCGCCACCAACAAACCCAGCGCCTCCGCCGAGCCATAACGCTGCAAGGTGTAGTACCCCTGCAAGCTCAATACAAAACCCACAAACAGTCCAGAGACGGCGATGATCGCCAGCGAATAATTACCCAAAAAATGCACTTGGTCGCGCACCAGCCCAAAGCGCTTCAAAACAGCACCGGACATGCTGAACAACTGCCACAACAAACGCGCGCCGTAGCCCCAGTCCGACAACAACTGGCGCGTGACTGCCCCTAAAGTGCCAAGCCATTGGGTGAGGTTCATGCTGACCTCCGGTCGTAATCCTCAGCAGCCGTAGGTGCGGGGTAGTGAAATGGCACGGGCCCATCACTCAATCCATGCACAAATTGGTGAATGAGGGGGTCCGCGCTGGCGCGCAATTCTGCAGGAGTACCTTGCGCCGCAACACCCCCATTAGCGAGAATGACCACATGGTCGGCGATCTCAAAGGTCTCATTCACATCGTGCGATACCACCACGCTGGTGATGCCCAAGCTGTCGTTCAAACGGCGAATCAAACGGGCTGCGGTGCCCAGTGAAATGGGGTCGAGTCCGGCAAAGGGCTCGTCGTACATGATCAGGTCGGGGTCCAAGGCAATGGCACGGGCCAAAGCCACGCGGCGACTCATGCCGCCTGAGATTTCAGAGGGACGCAAATCGCGCGCACCGCGCAAGCCAACAGCATCGAGCTTCATCAAAACGATGTCACGAATCAGCGCCTCAGACAGACCCGTGTGCTCTCTTAAGGGGAAGGCCACATTGTCAAAAACGCTCATGTCGGTGAACAAAGCGCCGAACTGAAACAACATGCCCATACGCCGGCGAGCGGCATAAAGCGCATCTTGATTCATGGTGGTGACATCTTGTCCGTCAAACAGCAGTTGACCTTGGCTGGCCCGAATCTGGCCGCCCATCAAGCGCAGTACCGTGGTTTTGCCGCCCCCCGACACCCCCATCAAGGCCGTGACTTTGCCGCGTGGCACATTGAAGCTGAGATGCTGCAAGATGACACGCTCGCCGTACCCGAAGGTCAGGTCTCGCAATTCAACAAGTGGCGGCAGAGATGGGCTGTTCATGAAATGACAAGAGCCGGGGATACCGGCTCTTGAGAGGTGATGACCCGTGGGTCAACAGAGTGTAAACCTTGGTATTCTAGGCATTTTACCCAGAACCCATGTCAATTCAACGGGGCAAATCGCTCGCGCCCATGAGGAATTCGTCGACCGCACGGGCTGCCTGACGCCCTTCTCTGATGGCCCAAACCACCAAAGACTGACCCCGGCGCATGTCGCCAGCCGCAAACACCTTCTCCACATTGGTGGCATAGCCACCTGTGAAATCGGTGGTGGCTTTGGCGTTGCCACGGGCGTCTTTGTTCACGCCGAAGGCCTCGAGCACTGTGGCCACAGGGTTCACAAAGCCCATCGCCAACAACACCAGGTCGGCTTTGTATTCTTTTTCGGTGCCAGCAATTTCAACCATCTTGCCGTCTTTGAACTCGACATGGACAGTTTTCAAGCCAGTGACCTTGCCCTTTTCGCCCATGAACTCTTTGGTAGAAATCGCAAATTCACGCGTGCAACCTTCTTCGTGCGAAGAAGAAGTGCGCAACTTCATGGGCCAGTAAGGCCATGTCAATGGCCGGTTTTCTTCTTTCGGGGGCTCGGGCATGACTTCGAACTGGGTCACGCTGACCGCGCCATGGCGGTTGGACGTCCCTACACAATCTGAGCCGGTGTCGCCACCACCAATCACGATCACGTTTTTGCCATCTGCACGCAACTGGCCCTTCAGCTTGTCGCCGGCATTGACTTTGTTTTGCTGAGGCAAGAACTCCATCGCAAAGTGGATGCCGTCCAAATCACGGCCGGGCACAGGCAGGTCGCGTGACTGCTCAGAGCCACCGGTCAGCAAAACGGCATCAAAGTCTTTCTTGAGCTGTTCGGCACTGACGGTTTCTTTGGCCCAATTGGTCACTTTAGAGTCTTTCGGCCATTCACCCACCAAGGTGCTGGTGCGGATGGTCACGCCTTCGGCTTCCAACTGTTTGACGCGGCGGTCGATGTGCGACTTTTCCATTTTGAAGTCGGGAATGCCGTAACGCAGCAAGCCGCCCACACGGTCGTTCTTTTCGAACAAGGTGACATCGTGACCCGCACGGGCGAGTTGCTGAGCCGCTGCAAGGCCGGCAGGTCCAGCGCCAATCACCGCCACTTTTTTGCCCGTTTTGATTTTGGCAGGGCGGGGGGTGACCCAACCTTCGGCCCAAGCGCGGTCGATGATGGCGTGCTCAATGGACTTGATGCCGACAGGGTCGTTGTTCACATTGACCACGCAAGCCGCTTCGCAAGGCGCGGGGCAAATGCGGCCCGTGAACTCTGGGAAGTTGTTGGTCGAATGCAGCACCTCAATGGCGTTCTTCCAATCGCCTTGGTAGACCAAGTCGTTGAAGTCCGGAATGATGTTGTTGACAGGGCAACCGCTGTTGCAAAACGGTGTGCCGCAATCCATGCAGCGGGCCGATTGCTTTTTAGATTGCTCTTCGGTCAAGCCAATCACAAACTCGTTGTAATGCTTCAGGCGCTCCGTGACAGGCTTGTAGCCTTCTTCGATGCGCTCAAACTCCATGAAGCCGGTGATTTTTCCCATGATGTTCTTCCTTCAATCTTGACGTTCGGCTCAGGCAGCAACAGGCTTGCTGGCCTTGGCTGCTTTGCGTGCGTTGATTTCGCCGAGGGCGCGCTTGTATTCGTTGGGGAACACCTTAACGAACTTGGCGCGGGCCGTGGCCCAGTTGTCCAGCAACTCACGCGCGCGTTGGCTGCCCGTCCATTTGTGGTGGTCTTCCAACAGCTTCTTCAATTGCGCTTCGTCGGCTTGGTCACGGTGCCACACATTGCGGTCCACTTGCGCCTCTTGTTCTGCCAGCGTCAACACTTTTTCCATGCTGACCATGGCGGTGTTGCAGCGCGAAGCAAATTCACCGTCTTCGTCGTAAACGTAGGCCACGCCGCCGCTCATGCCAGCGCCGAAGTTGCGTCCGGTTTTACCCAACACAGCCACCGTGCCGCCAGTCATGTACTCGCAACCATGGTCGCCAGTGCCTTCGACCACCGCGGTGGCGCCCGACAAACGCACTGCGAAGCGCTCACCAGCGACGCCCGCAAAGAAAGCCTCACCACTGGTCGCACCGTACATGACGGTGTTGCCCACGATGATGTTTTGCGAGGCCACGCCACGGAACTCGAGGCTTGGGCGCACCACCACGCGACCGCCCGACAAACCTTTGCCGGTGTAGTCGTTGGCTTCGCCGATCAAATACAAGGTGATGCCTTTGGCCAAGAAAGCGCCAAACGATTGACCGCCTGTGCCTTCGAGTTGAATGCGCAAGGTGTCGTCTGGCAAACCTTCGGGATGGACCTTGGTCACCGCGCCGGACAACATGGCACCGACCGAACGGTTCACGTTGCGGGCCACTTCCATGAACTGCACTTTCTCGCCCTTGTCGATGGCGGCACGGCTCTTGGCGATCAACACATTGTCCAAGGCTTTTTCGAGCCCGTGGTCTTGCGTCGCGACATGGCGCACCGCCACATCGGCAGGCACTTGTGGCACTGCCAACAAACGGCCAAAGTCCAGGCCCTTGGCTTTCCAGTGCTCAACCCCAGCCTTCATGTCGAGCAAGTCGGCACGGCCCACCAAGTCGTCGAACTTGGCGATGCCCAGTTGCGCCATGATTTGGCGAACCTCTTCGGCAATGAAAAAGAAATAGTTGACGACATGCTCGGGCTTGCCAGAGAACTTCTTGCGCAAAGCCGGGTCTTGTGTGGCCACGCCCACAGGGCAAGTGTTCAGGTGGCATTTGCGCATCATGATGCAGCCTTCGACCACCAGAGGGGCCGTGGCAAAACCAAATTCGTCAGCGCCCAACAAGGCGCCAATCGCCACATCGCGACCGGTCTTCATTTGGCCGTCAGCTTGAACTCGGATACGTCCTCGCAAACCATTCAGAACCAAGGTTTGCTGGGTTTCGGCCAAACCGATTTCCCATGGGCTGCCGGCATGTTTGACGGAGGACCAAGGCGAAGCGCCAGTTCCACCATCGTGGCCTGCAATCACCAAATGGTCGCTCTTGCACTTGGCCACACCCGCTGCAATGGTGCCGACACCAATTTCGGACACCAACTTCACGCTGATGTCGCTGTGCGGCGCCACGTTTTTCAAGTCGTGAATCAACTGCGCCAAGTCTTCGATCGAGTAAATGTCGTGGTGGGGTGGTGGCGAGATCAGACCCACACCCGGCACGGAGTGACGCAGTTTGCCGATGTAGTCCGACACCTTGCCACCGGGCAATTGACCGCCTTCACCAGGCTTGGCCCCTTGCGCCATCTTGATCTGAATCTGATCGGCACTGGACAGGTATTCAGCGGTGACGCCAAAGCGGCCCGAAGCCACCTGCTTGATGCGCGAACGCAACGAGTCACCGGCGTTCAAAGGCATATCGACTTCGACGTTTTCGGCACCGATCACGCTCTTCAAAGAATCGCCTTGCTTGATCGGGATACCCTTGAGCTCGTTGCGGTAACGGGCAGCGTCTTCGCCGCCCTCACCGGTGTTGCTCTTGCCGCCAATGCGGTTCATTGCCACTGCCAAAGTGGCATGCGCTTCGGTCGAGATAGAACCGAGAGACATGGCCCCTGTTGCAAAGCGCTTGACGATTTCGGCAGCGGGTTCCACTTGGTCCAGCGCAATGGCTTTGGAGGGGTCAAGCTTGAACTCAAACAATCCCCGCAGCGTCATGTGACGCTTGCTTTGATCGTTGATGATCTGCGCGTACTCTTTGTAGGTGCTGAAGTTGTTGGCGCGCGTGGAGTGCTGCAACTTGGCAATCGCATCTGGGGTCCACATGTGCTCTTCGCCACGCGCACGCCATGCGTATTCACCACCCGCATCCAACATGTTGGCCAGCAAGGGGTCGTCGCCGAAGGCGGCGGTATGCATGCGAATGGCTTCTTCAGCAATTTCAAACACACCAATGCCGCCAACGCGGCTGGCGGTGCCGGTGAAGTACTTGTTGATGGTCTCGGTGTTGATGCCGATGGCTTCAAACAACTGAGCGCCGCAATAAGACATGTAGGTCGACACGCCCATCTTGGACATGATCTTGGAGAGACCCTTGCCAATCGCTTTGACGTAGTTGTAAATGGCTTTCTCAGCCGACAAATCACCCGGCAACTCTTTGTGCAAAGCCGCCAAAGTTTCCATGGCCAAGTAAGGGTGCACGGCTTCTGCGCCGTAGCCGGCCAACACGGCAAAGTGGTGCACTTCGCGAGCCGTACCGGTCTCGACCACCAAGCCTGCGGTGGTGCGCAAACCTTCACTCACCAAATGCTGGTGAATGGCTGACAGTGCCAACAGGGCGGGCACTGCCACTTGGGTGGCGTTGACACCACGGTCGCTGATGATCAGGATGTTGTGGCCGCCCTTGATGGCATCCACCGCTTCAGCGCAGAGCGATGCCAGTTTGGCCTCCACGCCTTCACGACCCCACAGCGCGGGGTAGGTGATGTCGAGCGTCGCACTCTTGAACTTGCCCTTGGTGGCTTGCTCGATGTTGCGCAGCTTGGCCATGTCAGCAAAATCAAGCACTGGCTGGCTGACTTCCAAGCGCATGGGCGGGTTGACTTGGTTGATGTCGAGCAAGTTGGGCTTGGGTCCAATGAAAGACACCAAGGACATCACGATGGCTTCTCGAATGGGGTCGATCGGCGGGTTGGTCACCTGCGCAAACAGCTGCTTGAAGTAGTTGTACAGCGGCTTGTTTTTGTCTGACAAAACGGCCAATGGGCTGTCGTTGCCCATCGAGCCAATGGCTTCTTCGCCCGCTTGTGCCATAGGGGCCAACAAGAACTTGATGTCTTCTTGTGTGGTGCCAAAAGCTTGCTGCAAGTCGAGCAAGGCCACGTCAGAGGACTTGGCCACAGGGGCTGCTGCGACATCGTCGAGTTTGATGCGCAGGTTTTCAATCCACTGCTTGTAGGGTTTGGCGCTGGCCAAGCCCGCCTTCAACTCTTCATCGTTGATCATGCGGCCTTGTTCCAAATCGATCAGGAACATCTTGCCGGGCTGCAGACGCCATTTGCGCACGATCTTGCTTTCCGGAATCGGCAACACGCCGGTTTCCGAACCCATGATCACCATGTCGTCGTCGGTGATGATGTAGCGTGAGGGACGCAGACCGTTGCGGTCCAGCGTGGCACCAATC